>DATCFQ010000569.1:0-4809 GCA_036509495.1 Caulobacteraceae bacterium | reverse complement strand
GCCGATGATGCCGGCGTCGACGAACGCGATGCCGGCCGCCGCGAATGGCGCGGCGATGGCCGTCACCGTCTGAGGGGCGACGGCGTTGCAGTCGACATAGACGGCTGAGCGGTTGGCGGCCTTGATCGCCGGCAGCAGCCGCTGGGCGAGCTCGCCGGCCCGGGCCGGCGGCACGATGGAGAGGATGAGGTCAGCGCCGGTGACCAGGGCCTCGTCACTGTCCGCGATCTCGACGCCCGCGGCTTTGGCCCGTCCGGCGCTGGCGGCGCTGCGGCCGGCCAGGCTGGTGCGCACCCCGGCGCCCCGCTCCACCAGCCGGGCCGCCACGCCCGAGCCCATCTCGCCCATGGCGATCACCGCGACCGTGACGCTCATGCGCTTCTCCCTGGGTGGCCCCGCGGGCGATCTGGGCGCCAGACGCCAAGCGTGGCAAGCGCTGTTCCTTGCGCCCCGCGCAGCCCCTGACTAGGGTCGCGCCGACGCCCCGATAAGGGCCGCGGCGGCGCCGCGATGTTGGAGGAACTCCCCATGAACGCCCCAGTCATGACCGATCGCCTGAAGGCGCTCGAGATCGGATTCTTCGCCGAAACCCACAAGCTGTTCATCGATGGCAAGTGGGTCGACTCCGAGTCCGGCGAAACCATCGATGTGACCAATCCGGCCACCGGCCAGGTCATCGCCAAGGTGCAGGCCGCCAACGCCGCCGACATCGACAAGGCGGTCAAGGCCGCCCGCCGGGCCTTCGAGAGCGGCCCCTGGCCGGCCATGAACGGCACCGAGCGCGCCAAGCTGATGTGGCGCCTGGCCGACGCCCTGGAGGAAGAGGGCGACGAGATCGGCCTGGTCGAGACCCTGAACAACGGCATGCCGATGATGATGGCCCGCATGGGCGCCGTCGGCGGCTCGGCCAACAACCTGCGCTACAACGCCGGCTGGGCGGGCAAGATCAACGGCGAGACCATCACCGGCCACAACCTCGGCCGCCACACCTATACCCTGAAGCAGCCGGTGGGCGTGGTGGGCGCGATCACGCCCTGGAACTTCCCCCTGCCCATGGCCATCGCCAAGATCGCCCCGGCCATGGCGGCCGGCTGCACCGTGGTGCTGAAGCCCGCCGAGCTGACCCCGCTGACCGCCATCCGCCTCGGCAAGCTGATCGAGAAGGTCGGCATTCCGCCGGGCGTGGTGAACATCGTCACCGGCTATGGCGACCCGGCCGGCAAGGCCCTGGTCGAGCATCCCGACGTCGACCGGGTGTCGTTCACCGGCTCGACCGCCACCGGCAAGTGGATCGTGCAGGCCTCGGCCGGCAATCTGAAGCGGGTGTCGCTGGAACTGGGCGGCAAGTCGCCGGTGCTGATCTTCCCCGACGCCGACCTCGAAAAGGCGATCCCGGGCGCGGCCATGGGCATCTTCGGCAACGCCGGCCAAGTCTGCGTCGCCGGCTCCAGGCTCTATGTCCACAAGGACATCTTCGACAAGGTGGTCGACGGCGTCACCAACATGGCCAAGTCGCTCCGCGTCGGCCCGGGCGTCGATCCGGAAACCCAGATGGGCCCGCTGATCTCCCAGAAGCAGCTCGACCGCGTCGCCGGCTACGTCCAGTCGGGCCGCGAGCAGGGCGCCGAGGTGGTGGTCGGCGGCGAGCGCTCCGGCAACCAGGGCTACTTCATGCAGCCGACGGTGCTGGCCGAGACCAACCGCAACATGCGGGTGGTGCAGGAAGAGATCTTCGGCCCGGTGGTCTGCGCCATGCCGATCGACGACGACGACATCGAACAGATCGCCCGCAACGCCAACGACACCACCTATGGCCTGGCCGCCTATATCTGGACCCGCGACATGGGCGTGGCCCACAAGCTGGCCAGGAAGCTGCAGGCGGGCACGGTCTCGATCAACGGTTCGGCCGGCATCGATCCGGCGGTGCCGTTCGGCGGCTACAAGCAGTCCGGCTGGGGCCGCGAGAACGGCCACGAGGGCGCCGAGCACTTCTACGAAACCAAGACGGTGTCGGTCGCGCTCTGACGCGCCCACATCGCTGAAGACCTGGAGAGGCGGTCGCCCCGGCGGTCGCCTCTTTCCATGTGCGCCCCGTGTCACACGGTTGCGGGTTTGACGCACATCCCATGCGCGCTTACGCTTCCGGTTCGCCCTGAGCGATGGTCAGCATCGCCGGCGCGGCCTTCGGATCCTGCCGGAGGAGGGGAGCATGAGCGACATCCCGGAGCGCTATTCGACCGCCGGGGTCGAGGACGATTCTCGACTCGCCTGGTGGAACAACCTCGCCTGCAAGACCTTCAACAACCTCGTCATCGACGCGGAGGCTGACGGCGGCTTCGCGGCCGAGATGCTGCGCGCGCCGCTGGGCGAGCTCGTCTTGATGAGCGCCCACTCGGCCCCCGCCCAGGTGACGCGGCTCAGCGATCCGCTGCGTGCGCCGCGCGGGCTCGGCATGTTCGACCTGCATTTCCAGCTCTCGGGCCGCAGCCTGAACACCCAGGGCGGACGCGAGGTGGTGCTGGAGCGCGGCGACTTCACCCTCTGCGATGCGTCCCAACCCTATTCGGTTCGCTTCACCGAGACCAACCACATGCTGTGCATCAAGGTCCCCATGGCCTCCCTGGTGCAGCGGTTGGGAGACGTCGATCGGCTGATCTGCCGGCCGGTGTCGGGGGAAGAGGGGCCCGGCGCCATGCTGTCCTCGTTCCTCGCCAGCCTTTGGCCGCAAATCCACCAAGCTGGCGACCGGGCCTGGGCCGAGACGGTGTCGGAGGTGATCCTGGATCTGCTCACCCTGGCCTATCGCCCGCTCGCCGAAGGACAGCCCCTGCTGTCGGGGCGGGCCCAGGGGCTGGCCAAGGCGCGGGCCTTCATCGACGAATACATCTGCGAGCCCGAACTCGGCGCAGCGGCCATCGCCGGCGCCCTGGGCGTATCGACGCGCTATGTGCAGATGCTGTTCGCCGGGGCCGGCTCGACGCCGTCGGCCTACATCCAGGAGCGGCGGCTGAGGCTGGCCGCCGAGCAGCTTCGCCTCGCCGATGGGCGCGGCATCACCGAGGTGGCCATGGCGGTCGGCTTCAATGACCTGACCCACTTCGGCCGCGCCTTCCGGCGGTGTTATGGCGTTGCGCCGCGCGACTATCGGGGCGGCGTCCGCACCCCGCCCCCAAGCCCGGGCGGCGATGCGAGAGAGACCGTCCAGGGCGCCTGACACTCTAAGGGTCCCTTCGCGTCGCATCGAATCGGCTTCGCTCCCAGCCGAGCGGCGGCGTGGGCTTGGCTGATATTTTCCTCCGTTCAAAACAGCTTCCGCAGGGGCGCCGCAAGGCGAGAGGGGAACAAAATGAGCGTGCTGAAAACCGCACTCGTGGCGTCGTCGATGCTGGCGTCCGGCCTGATCCTGGTGGGGCCGGCCATGGCCCAGGCGCAGCAGAGCCAGCCCGGGGGCATCGAGGAGGTCATCGTCACCGCCCAGAAGACGGCGCAGAACATCCAGAACGTGCCGATCGCCATCACCGCGGTGACCGCCCGCGAGCTGCAGGAAAAGGGCATCACCGACGTCGCCAAGCTGACCAACATCGCGCCCAACGTGACGCTGGACGCCGGCACCCCGTTCTCGGGGTCGGACACGGTGCTGTCGGCCTATATCCGCGGCATCGGCCAGGACGACTTCGCCTTCAACCTGGACCCCGGCGTCGGCGTCTACGTCGACGGCGTCTACCTGGCGCGCAGCGTCGGGGCGAACACCAACATGCTGGACGTCGACCGGGTCGAGATCCTCAAGGGGCCACAGGGCACCCTGTTCGGCCGCAACTCGATCGGCGGCGCGATCTCGATCGTCACCCGCGACCCGAGCAACCAGTTCAAGTTCAACAGCGAGGTCACCACCGGGCAGTTCTCGCGCCTGGACGTCAAGGCGACGGCCGACATCCCGATCAACGACAAGGTCCTGACCACCCTCACCTTCTCCGAAGAGCGGCGGAACGGGTGGCAGCATCGGATCGCGTTCCCCGGCATCAAGTCCGGCTCGGGCCTGATCCCCGATTGCGACGCGGCGGTCCCGGCGGGCCAGAACTGCCCGGTCACCTATGAGGGCGCCAACGACTTCCCGGCCGCCGGCTATGCCTCGTCACAGCGCCCGGGTGGCGACAACAAATGGAGCGGCCGCGGCAAGATCCTGCTGCTGCCGGCCGACAATTTCCGCATCACCCTGACCGGCGACTACACCTATGTCGACCAGCCCGCGTCGCCCAACACGGCCCTGCGGATCAATGGCGACCAGGCCAGCGACGTCCTGCCGGGCGCCTTCGGCGGCGCGACGCTCAGCCCGCTCTACAACCTCTGCCTGGTCGGCGTCCCGCTGGGCGTCCTGTGCACCCAGCCGCGCCTCAATGTCAGCCCGGTGCCGACGCCGGTGTCGCCGCTGTCGCCGATCGGGAGCGTGAACGTCGACGGCAACCAGACCAACAACCTGGCCCCCTTCGGGCCCTGGTTCGAGACCGGCAATCCCGACTTCACCTATGAGACCGGCAACAGCTTCTCCAGACTGAAGAACTGGGGCCTCGCCGCCAATATCGACTGGAAGGTCGCGCCCAACACCGACCTCAAGCTGATCAGCGCCTATCGGGAGATGCACTGGGACGCCGGCATGGACCTGGACGGCTCGCCGCTGACCATCCTGGCGACCTCGTTCGACATGACCCAGCACCAGTGGTCCGAGGAGCTGCAGCTCACCGGCAACGCCATCGACGACCGGCTCGATTACGTGCTCGGCGCCTACTACTTCAAGGAAGGCGGCCAGCTGCA
>DATCFQ010000568.1:0-5096 GCA_036509495.1 Caulobacteraceae bacterium | reverse complement strand
ACCTCGCCGCGCGCTTCCGCCCCGGCGACCGGCTGATCGTGGTCGAGCGCACCGGGGATCTGCTGCACGTGCCCGGCGCCGTGCAGGAGATCGCCTCCGGAGCCGTGGGCCGCGCCGACGCCGCCTTCCAGCGCATGGGCGAGGTGTCGGACGCTGCGGTCTCGGCCTTCTTCGCCGCCTTCGCGGCGCGGCTGGCCGACGACGGAGTCTGGACCAGGATCGCCGCCGCCAACGCCGACGATGTCGCCGCCGCCAAGGCCAAGGGCCGCTCCACCACGCGCCTCGTCGCCAGCGAGGCCATGCGCCGGGACATGATCGCGGGCCTGAGGGCCTGGAAGGATGCGCCGGCGGGCCGCGGCAAGGTGGTCGAGCGCATCGACCACGAGGGCTGGAGCCTCGAGCAGGTGACCGCGCCTCTGGGCGTGGTCGGCTTCGTCTTCGAGGGCCGGCCCAACGTCTTCGCCGACGCCACCGGCGTGCTGCGCGGCGGCAATACCGTGGTGTTCCGCATCGGCGCCGATGCGCTCGGCACCGCCCGCGCTATCGTGAGCGAGGCCTTGGATCCTGCCATCGCCGAGGCCGGCCTGCCGCCCGGAGCCGCGTCCCTGGTCGAGAGTCCCGAGCGGGCCGCCGGCTGGGCCATGTTCGCCGATCCGCGCCTGGCCCTGGCGGTCGCCCGCGGCTCGGGCCGCGCCGTCGCCCAGCTCGGCGCCGTCGCCCGCCAGAGCGGGACCCCGGTGAGCCTGCACGGCACGGGCGGGGCCTGGATGGTCGCCGACGCCTCCGCCGATGCCGAGCGTTTCGCCGCGGCGGTGTTCCATTCGCTGGACCGCAAGGTCTGCAACACCCTGAACGTCTGCTGCATCACAAGGAGCTGCGCGGGCGAGCTGGTCCCGCGTTTCCTCGACGCCCTGTGGCGGGCGGGCGAGCGGGGCGGCCACGGCTGCAAGCTGCACGTCTGCGAGGGCGACGAGACGGCCTTGCCGCGTGAATGGCTCCAGGCCCGCGTGCGGGTGCGCCGGGCCGAGGGCGACCGCGAGGAGACTCTGGTCGAGCGTCTGGCCGTGGAGGACCTCGGCCGCGAATGGGAGTGGGAGGCCGCGCCCGAGGTCAGCCTCAAGCTGGTCGACGACGTCGCCGAGGCGGTGGCCCTGTTCAACCGGCTGAGCCCGCGCTTCGCCGCGGCCCTGATCTCCGCGGACGCCTCCGCCCACGCCCACTTCTTCGAGACGGTGGACGCCCCCTTCGTCGGCGACGGCTTCACCCGCTGGGTCGACGGCCAGTACGCCCTGGACCGGCCCGAGCTCGGCCTGTCGAACTGGGAGCACGGGCGGCTGTTCGCGCGCGGCGGCGTGCTGTCGGGCGACAGCGTCTATACCATCCGTTCACGGATGACTCAGGGCGATCCCGGGCTCGACCGCCAGGGGGCCGCCCCGGCCGGCGCCGGCGACCGCCACGCCTTGCGCGGGCCCGCCCCGCAGAAAGTTTCTGGCTGAGTCATGTGGTCCTCCGGACCGGCGCCTGGGCCGCCTGGCGGCGTGGTATCGGGCGCGCTGGGCGTGCGGCTGGGATTGCAGCCGGGCATGCGCGTGGGGCTGTTCGGCGGCTCTTTCGATCCGGCGCACCAGGGTCACGCCCACGTGGCCGAGACTGCGCTGAGGCGGCTGGGCCTGGACCGGGTGATCTGGCTGGTCTCGCCCGGCAACCCGCTGAAGCCACGGGCGCCGGCGGACCTCGAGCGCCGCATGGCCTCGGCCAGGGCCATGGCGCGAGGCCCGCGCATGGTCGTCTCCGACGCCGAAAGCCGGCTCGGGGTCCGCTACACCATCGACACCATCCGCGCGCTGAAAGCCCGCCACCCCGGCGTCGCCTTCGTCTGGATCATGGGCGCCGACAGCCTGGGGGACCTGCACCGCTGGCGCGGCTGGACCCAGCTGATGGCCGAGATCCCCATGGCCATCGTGGCGCGTCCGGGCTCGGCGATCCGCAGCCGCCTGGCCCCGGCCGCCCGCCGCTATGCTCACGCCCGCCTGCCCTCCGGCGCGGCGCGGCGCCTGCCGGGCTCTGGGCCCCCCGCCTGGACCTTCCTGAGGGCGCCCTGGAACTACGCGTCCTCGACGGCGCTCAGGGCCGGCGGTCGCTGACCCTCGGCGGCGGCGGCCATGCGTGATATAGGGGGGCTCGCCCCACGTTAGGGGACAAGGAGCAACCCGCTGATTCGTGAGCCCGCGCTGAACGCGCCAGAGGAGCCGGCCGCCGCCGAGACCTCGTTGGACGACCAGAGAAGCCCCGGCGCTCTGGAAAGCCTGATCCTGAAACGCCTGGACGAAGACAAGGCCCAGGACGTCATCTTCATCGACCTGAAGGACAAGAGTTCGTTCGCCGACGGCCTGATCGTGGCGTCGGGGCGGTCGAACCGTCACGTCTCGGCCCTGGCCGATCACCTGCTCAGGGCCCTGAAGGACGAGGGCTACGGCCGCTGCAAGGTCGAGGGCCTGCCGCACTGCGACTGGGTGCTGATCGACGCCGGCGACGTGATCGTCCACCTGTTCCGGCCCGAGGTGCGGTCGTTCTACAACATCGAGAAGATCTGGTCGGTCCAACCGCCGAAGCCGGCGCTGGCGAACTAGCTGGACCTCGGGCGCGACGGCGCCCGCGGACCAAGACGGCGCCGGCGGACGGCCCGTCCCGGCTGGCCGCTTAGAAATAGCTCCGCACGGTCTCGTGGGCGGCCGCGATCATCTGTCTGGACGCCGCCATGACTCCGGCCGCTTCTGCAAATTCGGACCAGTCCGCGACGGCGGCCCTGACGGATTCGATGATCTCGGCCATCGACCGCTCGCTCAGACCATGACGCCGTCCGAGCGCGCGCGCATGATCCCGGGTCGGACGCCGTCCCTCGCCCGAGATATCCAGGTAGTGTTCGCCCCCCGGGCCTGGGGAGAAGGTGAGGTCATAGGCTGGCGCCAGCCGCCAATTTCCGGCTGGTGACATCAGGAAACTATGCTGTCGGGTGTGGTCGTCGCGGTTGCAGGCGAGGACGTTGAAAACCATCCGCCGAAACGCGGACTGGACGTCGCCGGAGTGACGGGTGATCGCTTGTGTCGCTCGCAGGAAGACATCGTAGCTCGATGGCAGAGAGGGGTGCGCCTCGATCGCGCCCGCCAGCGAGATCATATGCAAACGGAGGCCGGGGGCAGGACGGTCAAAGCGCCGTGTCGCGAAGTATCCAGGGCCGGATTTGGCGTCGAGCAGGCGGAAGGCGCTGAGATCGAGGCCAGCGGCTTGCGCCATGGCGGCGTAGGCCGCCTCGATCGGGCCGATGTCGAGCGGATCCTCGTTGGCTCGAAACTTGACGATCCAGGCTTCGTGCCCAGGTGCGACTTCACCGTCGGAGACCGAGATTGCCCCATTGGCGTCGAAGCCCACCTGGATTTTAGGCCGGGCGCCGCCGGACGCATTCGCCAGTTCCGTGAGGGTGCCAGCCAACGCATCGTCTTGACCCTTCAAGATTTCTGCAGAAGCCGCGGCGAGTTCATCGAGATCCAGAGTTTGAACATCGTCCGCCGGTGCGGTGGCAGGCTCGAAGGTCAAGGCGCCGCGTCCCTGGTCGCCCACCAAGGCCAATCGATCCAGCGGAGTCAGCGCATCCAGATCGACGCCCAGCTTGCTGAGCTTACGGCGCACGAGCAGACGCCCCCATCCTTCGGGCAGGCTGTCCGCCAAGAACCCATGAAGTCCGTCGAACGCCTGGCTGCGGGCGGCCTGCAAGCCGCGTTCGGGCGGGTAAAGGATGGGCGAGACCTGCAGGCCGGGGGCGATCACCTCGGGTTCCCACTCCAGCTGCGCCTTGCGCTCGAAGAAGGCGACCCGGGCGACCGGCAGGCGGGCCCTGCTCGCGTCGAAGGCGAAGGCGACCGCCAAGGGGGTCCCAGGAGCGAGCCTCATGAAAACCGTGCGCCACGGCCCCTGGCGCGCGATAGGCTTGGCCGCGCCCCGCCAGAGTCCTTGGCCTGACGCTCGAGAATCTCGTCGAGGCTGGTCGCACTGGGCGCGGCGAACAGCGCATCCAGGGCTTCTTCGCACCGAAGAGCGATCGCGGCCTTGATCAGATCTTCGATGGAGGCCTTGCCTTCGGTCTCCAGGCGCCGCCACGTCCGATAGGCGATCCCGGACCGTTGCGCCGCCTCCTGTTGCGGTAGATTCATCGCCACGCGACGCACCCGGATGCGATCGGCGAGATCCTGAACCAGCTCGGAAGACGTTCTTATCATTGTCCTTATATGGACAGTCCGACGTCATTATTCAATATAATTGTCCATATATAGCCATATATGGCGTATATCGTCCGCTTCATCCCTCGGCTGGGCCGCCCGCATGGACGCCCTGCGCCGCCGGAGGCTATTCTTGGGCCGAGCAGAGGATTCGCCATGAACGTGCGCGGTTTGGAAGACGACGACGACGACGACAAGTCCGGGACTCCGAGATCGGAGCTGCCGATGGTCTCCGGCCCGGTGCAGGAGGCGCTGTTCAAGTCGCGCACCGTGCTGGTGTTCGGCGAGGTGGACATGCGCATGGCCGAGCGCGTCACCGCCCAGCTGCTCGCCCTGGCGTCCAAGGGGAACGACGAAATCCGGGTGATCATCAATTCGCCCGGCGGCCACGTGGAGTCCGGCGACACCATCTATGACGTCATGCGGTTCTGCGGCCCGCAGGTGAAGGCCATCGGCACCGGCTGGGTGGCCAGCGCCGGGGCCACCATCTACCTGGGCGCCGAAAAGGAGCGCCGGCTCTGCCTGCCCAACACCCGCTTCATGCTGCACCAGCCCACCGGCGGCTTCCGCGGCCAGGCCTCCGACATCGCCATCGAGGCGGGCGAGATCGTCAAGACCCGCAAGCGGGTGAACCAGATCATCGCCGCGCGCACCGGCCAGACCTACGAGAAGGTGGTGTCCGACACCGAGCGGAACTTCTGGATGTCGGCCGAGGAGGCGGTGGCCTATGGCCTGGCCGGACGCATCGTCCAACGCGCCGACGAGGCCTGAGCCAGGCGGCCGTCTGACATGAGGATCGCGGTCGTGGCCATCGGCCGGCTC
>DATCFQ010000567.1:0-5332 GCA_036509495.1 Caulobacteraceae bacterium | reverse complement strand
CCCCCGCTCGAGCCCGCGCCGCCTCGAGCCTCGCCGCGAGCGTTGACGCCGCTTCTTCGTGGGCGGCCGTTTCCCTGGTCGCGCGTTCGAGCGCCTTGATCGCCTTGGCCTGGGCGGCGACGGCTGCGGTCTTCGCCCGGGCCCGCTCGGCCCCTATCTTGGCCCAGAGTCGCGCCGACGACTCGCTGTTCGAATGCTTGAGCAGCTCGATTTCGGCCCGCAACGAGGTGATCTCCTCGTTGGCGCGCGCCAGCGGCTGCTCGGGCGTTTCAAGCGCGCGAGTGTCCGCGCGCGACTCGCCACCCGGCCCGCTTCGCCGATCTTCCCTACGCCCGACAGCGGCCACCGGGGCCCCGGATGCTCGCCCGACCATGGCGACCGCTATGGCATCAATCGGAGAATTCGTACAGCCGAGGCTGTATCGATCCGGATGTCTGCGGATAGGCGCCATCTCGGCCGCCGGACGCCAAGCCGCCGCCGGAAAATCGGTCATGGCTGGAGCAATCGCGTCGGCGGTCCTACATCTAGCAACCAGCGGGAGCTCTGCGTCGCTCCGGCCGAACACAGTCGCAGGGGCCCTCCCGTGGAAGAATGGTTTGAGGATTGGCGCGTGCCGAGCGAGGCCCAGCCCCAGCCGCAGGACTATGCCTTCGATCTGGATTGGACGCTGTCGTCGGTGGTGGGGCTGCACGCCAGCGTGCCCTCGGACGCCTTCACCGCCGGCGTGCTCGGCACCGACCGGATCGGCAACGGGGCGCTGATCCGCGAGGACGGGGTGGTGCTGACCATCAACTATCTGATCACCGAGGCCGAGCAGGTCACCCTGACCACCGGCGACGGCCGCGAGGTCCCCGGCCATGTGCTGGGCTTCGACCAGGCCACCGGTTTTGGCCTGGTGCAGGCGCTGGAACCCCTGGCGGTGCCGGTGCTGGCCCTGGCCGAGGGCGGCCACGCCCCGGTGGGCGAGAAGGTGATCGTGGCCGGCGTCGGCGGGCGCGAACATTCGGCGGCCGGCCGCATCGTGGCCCGCCAGGAATTCGCCGGCTATTGGGAGTATCTGCTCGACGACGCGATCTTCACCGCGCCGGCCCATCCGCTGTGGAGCGGGGCGGCGCTCATCGGCCCCAGCGGCAAGCTGCTCGGCGTCGGCTCGCTGCACCTGCAGCACCAGACCTCCTCCGGACGGGTCATGCCGCTCAACATGGTGGTGCCCATCGATCTGTTGCCGCCGATCTTCGACTCCCTCGTCGCCGGGGGGCACGACCTGCCGGCAAGGCCATGGCTGGGCGTCATCGCCCAGGAGGTCGACGACAAGGTGATGATCGTCGGCGCCTCGGCGGATGGCCCGGCGCGGCGCGCGGGGCTGAGGGAGGGGGACATCCTGCTGGCGGTGGGGGGGCAGGAGGTGTCCAACCTCGCCGAGTTCTACCGCAGCCTCTGGGCGCTCGGTCCGGCCGGGGTGGACGCGCCCTTGACGCTCAACCGGGAGGGCGACGTCTTCGACGTCAGCGTGACCTCCCGAGACCGCCGGCGATTCCTGAAGACGCCGCGACTGCATTAGAGCGTACCAGAGTTCTTGGAAGGAGATCGGCTTGGCTGCTGAAGGTTCGAGCGCGGGGACGCTGACGAGGGACATGCTGGTGGAGCGGGCGCGCGCGCTGCGGCCGCGGCTCTACGAACAGCAGGACACGAGCGACCGGCTCGGCCGAGTTTCCGACGAGTTGCAGCAGGCGTTCACGGACGCCGGCTTCTTTCGGATCATGACGCCGAAGATGTTCGGCGGGCTGGAGCTGGAGCCGCGGGTGTTCCTGGAGGTGGTCATGGAGATCGCCCGCGGTCATCCGGCGTCGGCCTGGTGCTTCACCCTGGCCGGCTCGCACGCCTATTTCCTGGCCAGCCACTGGCCCGAACAGGCCCAGCGCGAGCTGTTCGGCCCGGACGGCGATTTCCGCGCCGCCCACGTGGTCGGCCCGGCCGGGACCATGACCCCCGCCGATGGCGGCTATGTCGTCTCGGGCGTCTGGCCGTTCGCCTCGGGCATTCCGATCTCCAACCACTTCATCGGCGGCACGCTCAGGCCCACCGAGGGCGGGCCGCCCCGACCGGTGTTCTTCGTCGTCCCGCGCGAGCAGCTGGAGATCCTGCCCGACTGGGGCGAGGACCGCTTCATGGGCATGCGCGCCTCCGGCTCCAACAGCGTGCGCATCGAGGACGCCTTCGTGCCGGCGCACCACGTCGTGGACCAGCACATGATGCTGTCGCAGATCTCGCCCGAGGGCTCGGTCGGCTCGAAGCTGCACGACAACCCGATGTACCTGGGCGTCGCGGTCGGCTGGTTCCACTGCGAGTTCGCCGCGATTTTCTCGGGGACCGCGCGGGCGGCGTTGGACGAGTTCGAGAAACTGATCGGAGAGCGTGACATCCTGGGCCAGCCTGGCGTCAAGCGGGTCCACGACCCGTTCGTGCAGAACCTCTACGGCCTGTCGCTGGGTCTGGCCGAATCCGCCCGCGCCCTGACCCTCTCGGCGATCGAGCTCTATCAGGAGCAGTGCCGGCGCGCGGTGCGCGACAGCCAGCCGATCACGGCGGCCGAGACCTTCGAGGTCTGGGGCATGGCGCGCGAGGCCTGCCAGATGGCCTGTACCTGTGTGGAGCGGCTGTTCCACGCCGCCGGCGCCTCGGCCGGACGCAAGGACAACAGGCTGCAGCGCTACTTCCGCGACATCGAGATGTACCGGCTGCACATCCAGAACCAGCCGATCCTGCCCACCGCCCGCGGCCGGGCGGCGCTGGGCCTGCCACCGGACGTGCTCGGAGCCTAGACCCGCGCTAAAGCTCGGCGGCGCCCAGCTCGGCGGCGGGGGCTCCATCCGGATCGGCGCGTTGCTCGCTGGGCTTGAGCCGGTGGGTCAGGTTCATGGCGGTGCTGAGCAGCGCCACGTGGGAAAAGGCCTGGGGGAAGTTGCCGGCCAACCGCTTGGTGGTGGGATCGTACTCCTCCGACAGCAGCCCGAGGTCGTTGCACAGGCCTGTCAGGCGCTCGAACAGCTTGCGGGCGTCGTCGATCCGGCCCAGCAGCACGAAGGCGTTGGCCAGCCAGAAGCTGCAGGGCAGGAACGCCCCCTCCCCGGGCGGCAGGCCGTCGTCGATCTTGGAGGTGTCGTAGCGCATCACCAGGCCGTCCTTGGTGACGAGTTCCCGCTCGATTGCCTCGACGGTGGCGATGAACCTGGGATCCTCGGGCGCGATGAAGCCGACTTCCGCCAGCAGCAACAGGCTGGCGTCGAGATTCGGATCGTCGTAGGCGCGCTTGAATACGCCCCGCACGGGATCGAAGCCCTTGGCCATCACGTCGGCCCTGATCGTCTCGCGCAGCTCGCGCCACTCGTGTACCGGCCCCTCGCGCTCGAAATCCTCGATGCAGCGCACGGCGCGGTCCATCGCCACCCAGGCCATGACCTTGGAATAGGTGAAATGGCGAGGTCCGCTGCGGACCTCCCAGATGCCCTCGTCCGGCCTGTCCCAGACCTCGGCCACGCGGCCGGCGACGGCCTGCTGCAGCGCCCATCGCTCGGCGTTGGAGCGTCCCGTCACTTTGCGCCCCTGGTGGAAGACGTCCATCAGCTCGCCATAGACGTCGAGCTGGAACTGCTGATGGGCGGCGTTGCCGACGCGCACCGGCCGCGAGCCCTCGTAGCCCGGCAGCCAGTCGGCCTCCCATTCCAGCAACCGGCGTTCGCCGCCGATGCCGTACATGATCCGCATGTCGGCCGGGTCGCCCGCTGCGGCGCGGTGAAGCCAGTCGGTCCAGGCCCGCGCCTCATCCATGTGCCCGGCGTTGATGAAGCCGAGCAGGGTCAGGGTCGCGTCGCGGATCCAGCAGTAGCGGTAGTCCCAATTGCGCGGGCCGCCGAACTGCTCGGGCAGGGAGGTCGTCGGCGCGGCGATCAAGCCGCCCGTGGGCGCATAGGTCAGGGCCTTGAGGGTCAGGAGCGAGCGCCTGATCGTCTCGGCATAGGGGCCGTCGATCTTGCTGGCGGCCGTCCACTCGGTCCAGAAGCGCTCCGTGTCCTGCAGCGCCTCCCAGGGATCGATCGGGGCGGGCAGCGGCTCGTGGGAGGGGCCGTAGGTCAGGATGAAGGGCACGGTCTCGCCCTCGCGGATCTTGAACTCCGAGACGGTGGTCATCTTCTCGCCGTGGACCGGCGCGGGCGTGCGCAGCACCGCCATGTCGGGGCCCGCGATGGCGCTCAGCGTGTGTTCGTGGACGCGAGTCACCCAGGGGATGGTGACGCCGTAGCCGAAGCGCAGGACCAGATGCATCTGCATCTCGACTTCGCCGGACTTGCCGGTGACCAGGCGCACGATGTCGGACGCCCGGCCGCGTGGAGGCATGAAGTCCACCATCCGCACCGCGCCCGTGGCGGTCTCGAACGTGGTCTCCAGGATCAGGGTGTCGGGCAGATAGCGTCGGCTGATGCGCACCTTCGGATCGGCTGGCGCGATCTTCCAGCGGCCATGGCTGTCGTCGCCGAGCAGGGCGGCGAAGCAGGCGTCGGAATCGAACCTCGGCCAGCACAGCCAGTCGATCGAGCCGTCGCGCGACACCAGGGCGGCGGTCTCGCAGTCGCCGATCAGGGCGTAGTCCTCGATCCGGGCGGGCATCTAGATCCTGTCCCCGGAGTCGATGATCGCCTTCGGCTTCACGGTGATGGCGCGCATGTTCGGCTCCGGCCAGGGGCTCAGGTCATCGGAAAAGGCTTCGACTGCGCAGCACGCGACGGGGCGTGGCGCGGCCGAAGTGAAGCTTAAACCGACACTCGCGCCGAATGTTCCGCAACGAGGCCTTGGCGCTCCGTGAGCGAGCGGCTTAAGTCGGCTGCCCAAGAGATCGGACGGTCGACCGCGCCATGCTCACCAGACTGCTCGTCCGCCCGTGGGCCTGGTGGCTGAACAAGGTCCCGCTGTCGGTCACACTGGTGCTGCTGCTGGTCGACGGCGGACCGCTGACCTTCACGGCGATGGCGTCCCTGGCGCTGGTGGTGCTGAGCGTCTGCGCGGTCGGCAACTACGGCTATGCGCTGAACGACCTCTACGACATCGAGGAAGATACCCGCACCGGCCGCCCCAACGCGGCGCTGGCGCTTGGGCGGCGGCGCACCGGCTGGATCGTCGCCGGCTCGGCCGCGGCGGCGTTGATCCTGGGCTGGCTCGCAGCGGGGGCATGGGGCGGCGCCCTCGCCCTCGGCGTCTTGATGCTGCCGCTCGCCTATTCGGTCCCCCCACTCAGGATCAAGGAGCGGGGATGGCTCGGGGTGGCGGCCGACGCCCT
>DATCFQ010000566.1:0-4010 GCA_036509495.1 Caulobacteraceae bacterium | reverse complement strand
GGCCCACGTCGAGCGCTTCGTCGGCGACTATGACGAGCAGATCCGCAAACGGGCCTCCGCCACCAAGGGCGGGCGCGAAGCGGTGCTGAACCTGCTTTCCAACGACGAGGGCCGCGCCTTCCTGCTGTTCGAGACGGCCCTCGGCGATCTGGGCTGATGCCGCGCGGCCTCGCCGCGACCGAGGAGCGCTGGCCTCTCACGGAAGCCTTCGTGATCTCGCGCGGCGCCAAGGCCGAGGCCCGGCTGGTGGTCGTCGAACTGACCGAGGCCGGCGATCGGGGCCGCGGCGAATGCGCCCCCTACGAACGCTACGGCGAGAGCCCGAAATCGGTCCTGGCCCAGATCGAAGCCGTGCGCCCGGCCATCGAGGCCGGATGCGGCCGGAGCAAGCTGCAGGACCTCCTGCCCGCGGGCGCGGCGCGCAACGCGCTGGACTGTGCGCTGTGGGACCTGGACTCCCGCCAGGCCGGCAAGCGCGCCTTCGAACTGGCCGGCCGGGTGCGGCTGGATCCGTTGAAGACCGCCTATACCCTCAGCCTGGGCTCGCCCGAGGCCATGGCGCGCGCCGCCGCAGCGGCTGCGCGCCGGCCGATGCTGAAGCTGAAACTCGGCGCCCCGGGGGATCTGGAGCGGGTCCGGGCGGTGCGTGCGGCCGCGCCACGCACGCGGCTGATCGTCGACGCCAACGAAGGCTGGGACTTCGAGACCCTGAAGGCCCTGGCGCCGGACCTCGCCCGGCTGGACGTCAAGCTGATCGAACAGCCGCTGAAGGCCGGCGAGGACCGGGTGCTTGAGGGCTATGCCAGCCCGGTCCCGCTGTGCGCCGACGAGAGCCTGCACACCCGCGCGGAACTCGACGCCTGCGCCGGGCGCTACGCCTGCATCAACATCAAGCTCGACAAGGCCGGCGGCCTCACCGAGGCCCTGGCGCTGATGGTCGCGGCGCGGGAGCGCGGTCTGCAGGTCATGATCGGATCGATGGTCGCCACCTCGCTGTCCATGGCTCCGGCCCTGATCCTGGCCCAGGGCGCCGATTTCGTGGATCTCGACGGCCCGCTGCTCTTGGCCCGCGACCGGACGCCCGGCCTCAGCTATCTGGGATCGATGATCGAGCCGCCGCCGCCCGGACTCTGGGGCTGAGCGGGACCAAAGGGAGGAAGCCTGCAGATGGATATGCAAGTTCGCGCCTGGATGACCCTGGCCTCGCTGAGCGGCCTGATGGCGGTGGCCGCCGGCGCCTTCGGCGCCCATGGCGTCGCCGATCCCCAGGCCAAGGCCTGGCTGCAGACCGGAGCGCATTACCAGCTGACCCATGCCCTGGCGGTGTTCGCCTGCTTCGTCATCTGGCGGATGGGCGGCGGCGCGGCGCAGATCGCGGCCTGGCTGTTCCTGGCCGGCGGCCTGATTTTCGGGGGCTCGCTCTATCTGATGGCCTTCGGCGCGCCCAGATGGTTCGGCGCGATCACGCCGATCGGCGGCGGCCTCATGATCCTGGCCTGGGGGACGCTGGCCTACGCCACTCTCGCGGGCGCCCGCGCCACGCTCGTCTAGAATCGCCCCTCCCCGCTCTAGATGCAGCCCGCGCTTCCGCAGTAGATAGTCGGCATGGAACAAAGCGCCGCCACCGCCGCCTCCGCCCTTGGCGCGCGCCGGGCCCTTTATCCCGAGAACGAGCCCTTTTCCTTCGGCTGGCTGCCGCCGCAGGGCGGTCACGAGATCTATTACGAGGAATGCGGCAAGCGCACCGGCCGGCCGGTGGTGATCCTTCACGGCGGCCCGGGCGGCGCCACCAATCCGACCATGCGCCGCTTCTTCGATCCCAGCCGCTGGCGCATGGTGCTGTTCGACCAGCGCGGCTGCGGCCGCTCGCGGCCCAACGCCTCTCTGGAAAACAACACCACCTGGGACCTGATCGAGGACATCGAGCGGCTGCGCAAACAGTGCGGCGTCGAGAAGTGGACGGTGTTCGGCGGCTCCTGGGGTTCGACCCTGGCGCTGGCCTACGCCATCACCCACCCCGAGCGGGTGTCCGGCCTGATCCTGCGCGGCATCTTCCTTTTGACCAGGAAGGAACTCGACTGGTTCTACCAGCAGGGCGCCTCCATGCTGTTCCCCGACGCCTGGGAGCGGTTCGTGGCCCCGATCCCGGCGGCCGAGCGGGGCGACCTGATGGCCGCCTACCACAAGCGGCTGATCCAGGGCGATCGGGGGGCCCAGGCCCGGGCGGCGGCCGCCTGGAGCCAGTGGGAGGGCGACACCATCTCGCTGCGCGGCCCGGACGCCCGGCCGGCCAAGTTCAACGAGGTCGACTTCGCCACCGCCTTCGCCAGGATCGAATGCCACTACTTCGTCAACGGCGGCTTCTTCGCCGAGGACGGCTGGATCCTTAAGCAGGCCAAGACGCTGCGCCCGATCCCGGGCTGGATCGTGCAGGGCCGTTTCGACGTGGTGACCCCGCTCGACGCTGCCTGGCGGCTGAAGACCGCCTGGCCCGAGGCCAATTTCGAGATCGTCTGGGACGCCGGCCACGCCTCGACCGAGCCCGGCATCATAGACGCCCTGGTGCGCGCGGGCGACGAGGCCCTGGTCAGGAGCTGAGGCCTAGATCAGCGCGCCCTTGCCGGAGGTCACTTCGGTATAGCGGTGCACCCTCACCGACTGCACCAGGCCGAAGCCGACCATCACCGACAGCATGATCGTGCCGCCGTAGGAGAGCAGCGGCATCGGCACGCCCACCACCGGGGCCAGGCCCATGACCATGGCGGCGTTGATCAGCACATAGATGGCGAAGGTGGCGGTGATGCCCCCCGCGGCCAGGCGCCCGAAATGGCTGTGCGAGATCGAGGCGATGCGCAGGGAGATGATCACCACCGCCGCATAGAGCGCCAGCATCGAGAAGCAGCCGACGAAGCCGAACTCCTCGGCCAGGCTGGCGAAGATGAAGTCGGTCTGTTTCTCGGGCAGGAAGTTGAGCTGGCTCTGCGAGCCCAGGCCATAGCCCTTGCCCAGCAGGCCCCCCGAGCCGAGGGCGATCTTGGCCTGCAGGGTGTGATAGCCGGCGCCGGAAGGATCGGTCTGCGGGTGCAGGAAGGTGGTCAGCCGCTGGCGCTGATAATCGTGCAGCACGAACAGGAAGGCCGCCGGCGCCGCCGCCGCTACGCCGACCACGCCGACGGCGATCAGCCGAAGGCTCAGGCCGGCCATGAACATCACCGAAAGCCCGGTGGCGGTGAGCAGGATGGCGGTGCCGAGGTCGGGCTGGTGCGCCACCAGGAGGGCCGGCATGGCGATCATGGCCAGCGGGATCAACAGCTTCCACGACAGCCGCGCATCCTCGGCCGAGGCGGCGTGATAGAAGCGCGCCAGGCCGAGCACCAGACCGATTTTCATGATCTCCGAGGGCTGGAACTTGGTCGTTCCCACGGCCAGCCAGCGCTTGGCCCCCAGCGAGATGTCGCCGACCAGCTCCACTCCCAGCAGCAGCATCAGGCCGATGGCGTAGAGCGGGTAGGCCAGGCCGAACCAGACCCTGAGGTCGACCAGCGCCAGGACGATCATCATCACGAAGAAGATGCCGTAGCGGATCAGGTGGTCCGCCGCCCAGGGCGTCCACTTCGAGCCATCGATCGAATAGAGCATCAGCCCGCCGGCGCCCGCGAGCAGGCACAGCAGGCCGCACAACATCCAGTCGATCTCGCCGAACTTGACGATCCAGCGGTCGCGCTCTCCCGGGCGGCTCAGGGCGCTGGAGCTCATGTCGAGGTGTCCGGCGGCGGGGCCGGCCCACCAGGATCGTCGGGCGCGCGCCCTTCGGCCGGGGTGTCGGGGATCGGCGGCGGCTGCTGCGGATTGATGATCCGCTTCCTCACCTCGGGATCCTTGAGCAGGGCCACGCGCATCATTTCCCGCGCGATCGGCGCCGCGGCCGTGGCGCCAAAGCCTCCGTGCTCGACCAGCACGCTGCACGCATAGCGCGGATCGTCATAGGGCGCGAAGGCGATGAACCAGGC
>DATCFQ010000565.1:0-5014 GCA_036509495.1 Caulobacteraceae bacterium | reverse complement strand
GAATGCGGTACCGTCCGCTGGGGGCGCGCGGGCAGGTGATCTCCGCCGTCTCCCTTGTCCTGGAGCCCGATTCCACGCGTCGCAACGCCGGCGACTGGGTGTCGCTGATCTACGCCGCCCTGGAGTGCGGCGTCAGCGGCTTCGAGATCAGGGGCGCGGACGCGGCGCTCGGCGAGGGCCTGGCCCACGCCTTCTCCGGCGTGGACCGCCGGCTGGCGTTCATCGCCCTGCGCACGGCGGGGCGCCGCGGCAAGGTCCTGTCCTTCGAGGCGGTCGGCGCCGGCGTGCGCGACACCCTGGCGAAGAGCGGCCTCGACTATCTGGACGCCGTGCTGCTGAACGAGCCGACGGTCGCGGAGATCCCGGCCGTTCGTGAGCTGGGCGCGCTGCGCTCGGCCGGCCTGGTGCGGGCGCTGGGCGTCGCCGGCGACGGCGAGGGCGTCGAGGCCCTGGTCGCCCGCGGCGAGGTGGACATGCTGGCCACCGGCTATTCGCTGCTGTCGGGCTGGGCCGAACGCCGGCGGCTGCGCACGGCGGTGGCCGCCGACATGGCGGTGCTGGGCTACGGCGTCTATCCGCACGAGCGGCTGCAGCCGCTGACCGAGCGCCCGGCCAAGGACCGCGCCAGACCCCTGGCCGGGGTCGGGGGCTACGGCTTCCTGGAGCAGACCAAGGATTGGACCGCCGAGGAGCTCTGCCTCGCCTATGCCCTGACCGAGCCCAGCCTGGCGACGGTGCTGCTGCGCATCCAGTCCGTCGACCATCTCGAGCGGCTGGCGGCGGTGCCCGATCGCGAGTTCCCCCCGGCCGCCGCGGCCCAGATCGAAATGGCGCGTTTTTCGCCCCAGCCCGAACGCCCCGCGCGGCGCACCGCTTGACCAGGGGGGTCCGGGCGCCTAGCTCATGGGCCTAGCTCAGAGGGTTCCCGCCGTGACCGACGCGTCCGCCGACACTTCACCCGTCCACGCCTTCATCGCCCAGACCGTGGCCGAGAACCCGGTCGTGCTGTTCATGAAGGGCAACGCCGAGCAACCCCAGTGCGGCTTCTCGGCCCTGGTGGTGCAGATCCTCGACCACCTCGGCGTCGAGTACGCCACCGTGAACGTGCTCGCCAGCGACGAGCTGCGCCAGGGCGTCAAGAGCTACTCGGACTGGCCGACCATCCCGCAGCTCTATGTGAAGGGCGAGTTCGTCGGCGGCTGCGACATCGTCAAGGAGATGTTCCAGGCCGGCGAACTGAAGCCGCTGCTGATCGAACAGGGCGTGATCGAGGCCGGCTGAGGCCGCCCCGCCAACCAAGGCTTCGGCCAAACGAAAAGAGGGGCCCCCTCGCAGGGGCCCCTTTTGCCTATCGGGTCCGGTCCCGCCTCTTACGAGGCGTAGAATTCGATCACGAGGTTGGGCTCCATCTTCACCGGATAGGGCACTTCGGCCAGGTCCGGCGCCCGCACGAACTTGGCGGACAGGTGCTTGGCGTCGACCTCGATATAGTCGGGGGTGTCGCGCTCGGCCGACTGCTGGGCTTCCAGGATCAGGGCCATGTTGCGCGAACGCTCGCGCACCTCGACCACGTCGCCGGCCTTGACCGTGTAGGAGGCGATGTTCACGCGTCGGCCGTTCACCTGGATGTGGCCGTGGTTGACGATCTGGCGCGAGGCGAACGGCGTCGGGGCGAACTTGGCGCGGTAGACCACCGCGTCCAGCCGCGATTCCAGAAGGGCGATCAGGTTCTCGGAGGTGTTGCCCTTGCGGCGCGCCGCTTCGGTGTAGATCTTCTGGAACTGCTTTTCGGTGATGTTGCCGTAGTAGCCCTTCAGCTTCTGCTTGGCCTTCAGCTGCAGGCCGAAGTCGGAGACCTTGGACTTGCGGCGCTGGCCGTGCTGGCCGGGGCCGTAGGCGCGTGTGTTGATCGGTGACTTCGGGCGACCCCAGAGGTTCTCGCCCATCCGGCGGTCGATCTTGTACTTGGCGGAATGCCGCTTCGACATGCGTCTGCCTTCTCGAACTCGATGCGGCCCGGCCGCCCCATTAGTGGAGCAGCGATCTCAACGGCGGTCTCGCATCACCCGTCATCGGCTCAAAGCCGTTCCACGCCGCCGAGCATAGCCCGGCCGCGGGAAGCGGGGTGTATGGGGATTTGGGGGGCGGGAGTCAACGATTTGGGCGCGGCCATTCCCACATCAACCGTCATTCGCGGGCTTGTCCCGCGAACCCATGAACACCGATGTCGCCGATGACGGCAGGGTAGAGATCATCCCAATGGGGATTCTCCCGCTCGATCAGATTGATCTTCCACTCCCGCTTGTACCTCTTGAGTGCGTTCTCGCGCCTGATCGCATGCGCCATGGTCTCGTGGGGCTCGAACCAGACCAGCCGTTTCAAGCCGTACTTCTGGGTGAAGCCCGGAATTCGGCCTTCCTTGTGCTGACCGACCCGCGCGAAGAGCTGACTGGTGACGCCGATGTAGAGCGTGCCGTGCTTGCGGTTCGACATCATGTAGACCGCGATGAAGCGGTTGAAGAGATCGTGCGTCCCCATACCCAAGCTTGGTGTTGATGGGTTCGCGGGACAAGCCCGCGAATGACGGTAGAAAGGGGGTGTCAGGGCTTCTCGCGAGCCCGCTTCGCCGCCAGCTTTTCCAGCACCTTGCCGCGGCCCTTGGAGAGGGCGGTGATCACGCCGCGCAGGGTGCTGACCTCCTGGTCCGACAGGCTGGCGCGGGCGAAGATGGCGCGCAGGTTGTTGATCATGCCGGGCGTCTTCTCGGGTGGATGGAAGAAGCCGGCGGCCAGTAGCTCGCCTTCGAGGTGGCCGTAGAGGCCCTGCAGCGCCTCCTGGCCGGCGGGCGCCGCCAGGTTCTTGGCGAAGGTCTCGGGCGGCCCGTCCAGCACCGCCACGCCCCACTCGTAGGCGGTGACCACCACCGCCTGGCCGAGGTTCAGCGAGCGGAACTTCTCGTCGACCGGAATGGTGACCACGCCCTGGCACAGGGAGATGTCGCGCGTCTCCAGCCCCGCCCGCTCGCCGCCATAGAGCAGGCCGGTCGCCCGGCCGGCGGCGGCCGCGGCATAGAGATCGCCGGCCGCCTCACGGGGCGTCATCACCGGCAGGCGCAGCTCGCGCGGACGGGCGGTGGTGGCCAGCACGACCTGCAGGTCGGCGATGGCGTCCTCCAGCCGGTCGAACACCAGGGCGCCGTCCAGCGGCCAGCTGGCGCCGGAGGCCGCGGCCCAGGCGCGATCCTGGGGCCAGCCGTCGCGCGGGCGCACCAGGCGCAGATCGCGGAGCCCGAAATTGGCCATGGCCCGCGCCACCGCGCCGATGTTCTCGGCCAGCTGCGGCTCGTTGAGGATGACGGCGGGGGTTGTGAATTCTGTGGGCATTCGGGCCTAGATACGCGCAACGCGCAGAGGATTGGAGCCCCATGTCCGAGCTGTCACCCGATCAAGCCGACCGTTTCGCCATCCGCGAGTTGGTCGAGAACTGGGCCGTCTGGCGCGACGCCGGCGACTGGGAGCGCTTTGGCGCCTGCTGGCACGACGACGGGCGGATGATGGCGACCTGGTTCCAGGGGTCGGCCGAGGACTTCATCAAGGTCTCCCGCGAGGGCTTCGAGCGCGGGGTCTCGATCCTGCACTTCCTGGGCGGCTGCTCGGTCGATCTCGCCGGAGACCGGGCCATCGCCCAGACCAAGATGACCATCAACCAGCGGGCGCTGGTGCACCGGGTGCTGGTGGACGTGGTCTGCACCGGCCGCTTCTACGACTTCATCGAGAGACGAAACGGCCGCTGGGGCGTGGTGCTGCGCCAGCCGATCTACGAGAAGGACCGGATGGATCCGGTCGACCCGGCCGCGCACCTTGAGCTGGACCAGGAGATCCTCAGCCGTTTCCCGGTCGGCTATCGGCATCTGGCCTATCTGCAGACCGACGTCGGCTTTGAGGTGAAGACCGACATGCCGGGCCTGACCGGCGAGGAGGTCGAGGCCCTCTACGCCCGCGGCCGGCGGTGGCTGGTGGCCGGGCCGGCGGACTAATCGCGGCGGCGGACCGCCGGGTCTTCCGGCCGTCATCCCGAGCGTCTATAGGCTGCGCGCTTCCCCTCGCCGCCCGCTCCGGAGAGCCGTCCGCCCATGGCCAAGATCAAGGTGCAGAACCCCGTCGTCGACATCGATGGCGACGAGATGACCCGCATCATCTGGAGGTGGATCAAGGACAAGCTGATCTTCCCCCATCTGGATATCGAGCTCGACTACTTCGACCTCTCGGTCGAGATGCGCGACGCGACCGACGACCAGATCACCATCGACGCCGCCATGGCCACCAAGAAGCACGGCGTGGCGGTGAAGTGCGCTACCATCACCCCGGACGAGGCGCGGGTGAAGGAGTTCGGCCTCAAGCAGATGTGGAAGTCGCCCAATGGCACCATCCGCAACATCCTGGGCGGCGTGATCTTCCGCGAGCCGATCATCTGCAAGAACGTGCCGCGGCTGATCCCCGGCTGGACCAAGCCGATCATCATCGGCCGTCACGCCTACGGCGACCAGTATCGCGCCACCGACTTCCTGGTGCCGGGCAAGGGCAAGCTGACCCTGACCTGGGAGGGCGAGGACGGCCAGCGCATCGAACGCGACGTGTTCGATTTCCCGGGCTCGGGCGTGGCCATGGCGATGTACAACCTCGACGCCTCGATCCGCGACTTCGCCCACGCCTCGTTCCGCTACGCCCTGGGGCGCAACTATCCGCTCTATCTCTCGACCAAGAACACCATCGTCAAAGCCTATGACGGGCGCTTCAAGGACCTGTTCCAGGAGATCTACGAGGCCGAGTTCAAGGACCAGTTCGCCGCCGCCGGCCTGACCTATGAGCACCGGCTGATCGACGACATGGTGGCCGCCTCGCTGAAGTGGTCGGGCGGCTATGTCTGGGCCTGCAAGAACTACGACGGCGACGTGCAGTCCGACACGGTGGCGCAGGGCTATGGCTCGCTGGGCCTGATGACCTCGGTGCTGATG
>DATCFQ010000564.1:0-3407 GCA_036509495.1 Caulobacteraceae bacterium | reverse complement strand
GCCGGCTGTGGCCCAGCCCGCAGCCCCGATCCCTGCCGGACCGCCTCCCGCGTGGGACAGCCTGATCCCGTGCGCACAGAAGTCCGACCCGGCCGAGGGTTTCCGCTGCTATCAGGCCGCGATGCGCGCCGCCGGCTACGCGCCCAATCCACAGGTGGTGGCCGCCGACCGCCGACGCACCTTCGGCCTGACCCTGCCGAAGCTGGGGGGGCGCAAACACGAGGCGACCTCCGAGGCGAGGGCCGCCAGGCAAGAGCCAGGCGCGTCACGGGCGGCAAGCCCGGCGCCCGAAGAGGAAGTCCAGGACCGCGTGACGGTGACCCTGGATCAGGTCGCCGTGATGCCGCCGGCGAACCGATTGCTGATGGTCACCACCGAAGGCGCTGTCTGGCTGCAGACCGACAACGAGATCGTAGCGCCCCTGCCCAGGGCGGGGCAGACGATGAGCCTCATCCGCGGCAGCATCGATGGCTTCTTCTGCCGGTTCGACAAGCGCACCCAGGTCCGCTGCAAGCGGACCCATTAGACCGACGGCCGGCCTGCGCCCGGCGCCACCGGGCGGTCGCGGACGAATTGGGACAGGACCCATTTTTCGCCGGTCGTCGTCGGCCGGCCGGCGTGGCGGGTCCGCGCATCGGGCGCGCCGTTTGCATCGACGCTGAAGAACACCAGGGCGTCGCCCTTGGCCCCCCTGTGGTGAAAGCCGAGTTCAGGGAAGTCGGTCTCGCCCCCTTCGTAGTCGTCGTTCAGATAGACGAGGGCGGTGGCGATGCGCTGCCCGACCCGCGAGATTTCCTCGGCGTAGGCCGGGACCGCCGGGTCCAGATAGTCGAAATGGTCGCTGGCCTCCTCGCCCGGCCGGTAGTTGAGGACGGCGAAGGCCTCCATGACCGCCAGGGGGGAGCCGATCGCCGCGCCGATCCGGGTCTGTAGCAGCAGGTTCAGCACGCTGGTCTCGGCGAGGCCGAAGTTGGCCAGCCGATTGGTGCGTGTCTGGCCCATCACCGGCAACCCAGTCCTCGGGTCGTCGACCTGAGCGGGCTCCAGGCGACCCTCGCAGCGGCGAACGATCCAGTCACAGACGGCCGGGGACCCCAGACCTTCGAGCGCCAGGATGCGAGGGCTGCCCCGCAGGCTGCGGCATGGCGGCGGCGCCAGCCAGCGCTGCAGATCCACGCCTTGGCGAAGGTGACCCCAGTCCTGCTCGCCGCCGGCGATCGGGGCCCCGGCCAGGATCTGCAACTCCTCTCGCGCCGTCCGCGATCCGAATTCGGCCGAGCGCTGCAGGCCGTCGATTGCGCGGCTCCAGCTTTGCGGCATGAAGAACCCGCCCGCCGCGAGGACCGCAAGCACCTCCGCGGCCCGCGGCTCTCCCCGCCCCGCGGCGTCCGAGAGCAGGCTCACGCCGTCGGCCGGCCGCTGAGGGGCGCCCGATCCGGTGACCAGCTTCAGCCCCAGGCGCGCCATGGCTTCCGGATCGTCGGCCTGGGCGGCCCGGGCGAGGAACCGCAGCGCGTCATAGTCCTTGCCCTGGGCCTCGAGCAGGACCGCCCACTGGACCTGGGCGCGCACGTCCCCCTGCTCGGCTCTGGTCTCGAGGTCGGCAAGAGTCATGGAGGTCTCGACAAGAAAGGGGCGGACGTCGCCGTCCGCCCCCAGCTTTACCGCCGATGCTAGAGCGTGACAGCCGAAAGTGCGCGCGGTTTCGGCGGCCGTCACGCTCCAGAGTCAAAAGCACTTAGAGCGCGTTCGGGCGTCGAAACCGCTTCACACTTTCGTCTGACGCGCTCGTTCAGATCAGAACCGCGCGCGCACGCCCACGTAGAAGCGGCGGCCGATCACGTCGTAGTCGGGAATGGTCGTCCCCAGGGCGTTGGTGGTGCCTGGCGTCGCCCCGATCACGTTAGGATTGCGATCGAACAGGTTGTCGACCCCGGCCCGGAACTCGTAGCGGGCGCTGAGCTTCCAGGTGCCGAACAGGTTGAACTCGTCGTAGCCCCCTGGCCCCAGGATCTTGGAGCTCGGCGTCACCACCAGCGAAGCATCCCTGGCGCCGGGCAGATGCAGCCAGGTGACCCCCAGGCTTCCGAACGGATTGGCCCAGGTCAGGGTCGTGTACATCTTGTAGCGGAAGGCCGATCCGGCCGGGCCGTTCACCGTGCCCGCGTATTCCAGCACCGCCCCGCCGGGGATGTTCTGGATGTCGTACTTCCAAAGCCAGTTGAACTCCCAATCAAGGATCAACGAGCCCGGGATCGCGTGCATCCCGAGGTCGCCGAAGTCGGCGCCCCAGTTCATATGGAAGTCGAGGCCTTCGGTCTTGAGTTCGCCGAGGTTCTCGAACGGCGCATTGGCGAACCGGTTGCCGCCGGTGATCGCTTCACGCTGGATCAGGTTGCAGAACGGGCTGCCCCCGACGGTCAGCGAGGGGTTGGAGGATCCGCTGGCGTTCAGGCATTGCTCGTAGGACACCTCGCTGGTCACCGGGTTGATCGCGCCCACGATCTTGATCGAGTACCAGTCGATCGAGCCCTGGAGCCTGCTGAGCAGGGGCCCTTGGACCGGGGAGCGCAGCACGATGCCCGCCGTCCAGGTGTGGGCGGTCTCCGGCTTCAGGTTCCCGTTGCCCATCTGGTGGTCGATGGTGATCGGGAAGTAGAAGGGGAACAGGCCGGTGTAGGAATTGGCGCTGCCGCCAGGCGCGTAGAAGGTCGTGCCCGCGTTGGGATTGGTGGTCTGGATCAGCGCGAGGCAGAGCTTCTGGGTGGCCAGCCGGTTCGGGTTGGACGCATTGTTGCCCCAGGGCACCGGCGTCGTCGAAGCGCAGGGGTCGCCGGCGTTGGCGAAGACGACGCCCGCGGTCGTGGGCTGGAACAGTTCGGCGATGTTCGGCGCCCGCACCGCCAACTGGTAGCCGCCGCGGAATCTGAGCCACGGATTCACCTTCCAGTCGCCCTGGGCCATGTAGGTCCAGCCCGATGTGCCGCCGTTCACCGCCGGATCGCCACCGTGCCAGTCGTAAGACGAGTAGCGGCCGGCGAGGTCGAGGTCGAAGCTCTGGACCATCGGCAGGTCCTTGAGCACCGGCACGAGCAGCTCGCCGTAGCCTTCCTTCACGCCGATCCGCCCGGTCACCGGCGCCGAGGGGAACAGTCCGATCGGCGCATCGTTGATCGAGGAGGTGTCGAGCAGGGGGTCCGGCGAATAGAGGAAGACGTCCTCGCGGTAGTCGGCGCCGGCGGCGAACTTCAGCTTGCCGGCGGGAAGGTCGAACAGGCTGCCGGTGAAGTCGGCTTCGACGACGTTCTGGCTCAGCTCGGTCTCGGTCTTCATCTGCGCGGTGAGCGCATCGATGCAGTCCTGGGACGGCGTCTGGCCCTCGAAAATCGCGCCGTAGAGGCCGGAGG
>DATCFQ010000563.1:0-5179 GCA_036509495.1 Caulobacteraceae bacterium | reverse complement strand
CATCATTGGCGAAGGACAGGGGCAATATATCCAGAACTCGTCGATCCACGACACCTACAGCCGTTGCGTGACGGTGCACGGCACCAATGACGTGCGGGTCGAAAACAACGTCACCTACAACACCGTGGGTCACTGCTTCTTCCTGGAAGACGCCGTGGAGCACGGCAACCAGTTCATCCACAACCTCGCCATGCTGACCAAGTGCCATCCCGACGGCAAACCCTGTGTCCCGACGAACCTCGGCCCGGCCGGATCGGGGGGCGGACCGGGATCGGGAGCGGCTGGCCAGGGCGCCAAGGATGTCCTGATCCCTTCCGACAACACCGCGTCGATGTTCTGGATCACCAATCCGGACAACATCTACCGGGACAACGTGGCCGCGGGGTCCGAGCAGACGGGTTTCTGGTTCGCATTGCCGGAGCATCCGACGGGCGCGTTCCTGGGCAAGGAGGGCAGTGCGAATATCTGGCCACGTCGAACCAAGGTGCGGGAGTTCAAGGGCAACACCGCCCACTCGAACTATGACGGCTTCATGTTCGACCGCGGCCCCAAGCCCGATGGCACCTTCAGTGTCGCCGGCAGCAACTACCATTTCGGCTATGCCGATCCGGCCGACACCAATAGCCAGCCGCAGGTTTCGGTCTTCGAGGATTTCACCAGCTACAAGAACCGGCATGGCGGCGTCTGGGGCCGCGGCGAAATGCACCTGTTCAAGAACCTGAAGGTGGCCGACAACGCGGTCGGCTACACCCATGCGGCTGGCGCGGTTGGTCGCGCCCCCTATACGTCAAAGGTTATCGACTCGCTGTTCGTCGGCGAAACCGCCAATATCGGCAATCCCAGGACGCCGCAGGAAATCGCTTACGGCCGCAGCATGCCGAACGACATCCCGGACTTCCCGATCCGTGGCTACGAATACTACGATCTCCGTCATGATGTGGTGGATGTCACCTTCGTGAACTTCAAGCCCAACACCACGCGCGATGCGTCGGCGATCTCCTACCTGATGTATTCCAGCTTCGGGATGAGCACCGAGAACTCGGTCGAGGGCGCGAAATTCATCAACGCCAAGCCCGTCGATTTCCCTCCGGTTGTGCGCAGATGGTCCTCCGATTTTGGACGCAGCAACGACTGGAGGAACGCGGCGATCCACGACAAGGACGGCTCGGTCGGCGGCGTCGCCAATTCCTACATCGTCATCGACAACGGCATCGCCTCCGACGAACAGGCCTGTCAGATCAAGCCAGACTGGCACGCCGCCGTGTGTCGGGGTGACTTTGGTCACTTCAGCGTCGGCGGCAATTTCGGATTCGGCAATGCCCCGATCGCCGATCCGGTCATGCTCAGCCGTAACGGCAGGCGGTATGAATATACCGGGCCGACCACGATCCGCAGCGGAGCCGAAGTCAGGGTGGAAACAGCCAGGAAGGACCTGTCCCTCTCCCTGAATGAAATGGACAAGGGCTCCTGGGTCATCTTCGAACTGCCCGGCTTCCACAGCGCCGCCGCAGGTGCAGCGCAAAGCAGCCTGGCTGCGCTGCGGGGCGCCCCTGACACCTCCTACTTCAAGGATGGCGACACGCTGTGGGTCAAGCTTGTGGTCGACGACAGCGGCAGTGGCGGCAATCGCACTCCCGCCCCCGTAAGAGTTGCCGGCGGCCCCGTAAGCCTTGCAGCTGGTTTCGGTGGGGTCCCCCCCATCCAGGTCAGCAGGTATGGCCCCGCTGAATGAACGAGACCCCCCGGCGCAGGTGGGGCCTTCGTGTTGGCGGGCTTGCCGTGCTTCGGGGGTAACATGAGCCGCTCTCCGGTCCGCCTTTAGCCGAAATCGCTTGTGGCGGCCGTTGTAGCTCCGCGGCGCAGAGTGTCCGCGTTTCTCATAAATATTTGATATTATTGTGTTTATGAGATTGGCGGAGAGGGAGGGATTCGAACCCTCGATACCCTTGCGAGTATGCCGCATTTCGAGTGCGGTGCTTTCAACCGCTCAGCCACCTCTCCGGGAAGTGTGTGCGGGGCCCAAAGGCCCCGAGCGGGCGGCAAGAACTAGCGATGACGCCCCCCGGGCGCAAGGGAGGCTTGCGGCGGCGCTCGAACCGGCGATCTGCGGGGATGGTGGACGCGGCTGGGATTGAACCAGCGACCCCCTCGATGTCAACGAGGTGCTCTCCCACTGAGCTACGCGTCCGCTCTGGGAGCGGGCGATATAGAGTCGAACCGGGGGGCGGGCAAGCGGCATGGCCGCGCTCTCAGCGCGCCGGTTGGGCCCAGCCGGCGGTGCGTTCGGGAAAGGCCTCAATGCAATGGCGATATAGCCGCTCGGCGAAGGCCCCGCGGCCGTCCTTTCGGGCGCGCGTCACCCAGCGCCAGATCACCCCTTCGCTCCACAGCCGCTCGGGAATCCGCTCCAGCGCCCACCAGAGATCCGCTTCGGGCATGGCCCTGGGCAGATTGAACGCGCCGTGGAAACCGAAGGTGGGGCCCGGCGGGGCGCCGTGCTCGAAGGAGAAGCGCTCGGCCAGCTCGACTGGGGCGAAGCGGATGCCATGCCTCTGCTCCAGCAACGGCCTCAGCTCGCGGCAGGGCGCTTGCTTCCAATGGCTGGGCCGCTGGGACGACTTGGGGGGCAAAATCCGCAATCCTTACCGACTGAGCGTCCTCTATAGCGCGCCTCGTCTCCTCTCCCATAGGGAGAGGAAGGGGCCCGCGCCGCATGCGTGGGAAGGTGAGGGGTTATGTGGCCTCCGCCTTACCCCCTCGCGACTTCGCGCATCGAAACGGCAGGGTCGGCCAGCATGGCCGCGTCGACGGTGCGTCCCTGGGCGATCAGCTGGCGTCCGGCCATGAACTCGGGCGGGCGGTTCACCGCCTCGACCGCGACGACGCGGCCGTGCTTGAGGTGGAAGATGGCGAAGCTGGCGTCCTCCATGGCGCCGCGGATCACGCGCGCGTCGGCGTCGAAGGGCATGCCGGCGATCTGGAGCTTCAGCTCGTACTGGTCCGACCAGAACCAGGGGACCTCGTGGGCCGGAGCAGGCTGGCCGAGGATGGCGGCTGTCGCCTGGCGGGCCTGTTCCACGGCATTGGAGACGCTCTCCAGCCGGTGACGACGGTCGCCGTAGTGGTGCAGGGGCCGCAGGGTTACGTCGCCGATGGCGAAGATGCGGGGATCGCTGGTGCGTCCGGCGTGATCGACCACGATGCCGGGGTCGCAATCCAGGCCGCAGTCCCTGGCCAGTTCGGCGCGGGCTGCGGCGCCGACGCCGGTCAGCACGCCGTCGCAGGCGACTTGGCGCCCGTCGGCCAGGCGGACCCCGGCCAGCACCCCGTCCGGCCCACGCTCGACTGCGACCACCTGCGCCCCGGCCAGGATCTCGACCCCGCGGTTTCGATGATAGGCCTCGAAAAAGGCCGAGAGTTCCTCGCACGCCACCCGCGCCAGGACCCGGGGCTCCAACTCGACCACTGTCGCCTCGGCCCCGAGGGCGCGCGCCGAGGCGGCCGCTTCCAGGCCGATATAGCCGCCGCCGACGATCACCAGCCGCCGGCCGGCGCCGACGATGGTCTTCAGCCGCTCGGCGTCGGCGAGAGTCCGCAAGGCGTGCAGATCGCCCGGACGCTCCCCTTCGAAGTGGACCGTCCGGTTCGCCGATCCGGTGGCCAGGATCAGGATGTCATAGGCGAGGTCCTCGCCGCCCTGCAGCCGGACCCGTCGCGCCGAACGGTCGATGGCCTCGGCCCGGGCCCCCATCCGCAGCGCGATGTGGCTCTCGGCGTAGAAGGCGTCGGGGCGGAGCTTCAGCGCTTCGGCGTCGGTCTCGCCCTTGAGGTAGGCCTTGGACAGCGGCGGGCGCTGATAGGGAACCACGGGCTCCTCGCCGATCAGCAGGATCGGACCGGTGTGTCCGTGCTGGCGCAGCAGGGCTGCCGCCGTGCCACCGGCGTGGCCGGCGCCGACGATGACGATGCGGGCGGTCTCGTTCACGCAGACGGCTTCAGGATCACGGCGCCTCGGCGATCCAGTCGCCGGAGCGGCCGCCGCTCTTGCCCAGCACCTTGACGCCGGTGATGCTCATGGTGCGGTCCACCGCCTTCAGCATGTCGTAGAGGGTCAGGCAGGCCAGCGAGACCGCGGTCAGGGCTTCCATCTCGACCCCCGTGCGGCCGTTGGTCTTGGCCTCGGCCCGCACCCGGAAGCCCGGCAGGCTGTGATCCGGCGCGATCCAGACCTCGATCTTCGACAGCGGCAGCGGGTGGCAGAGCGGGATCAGCTCCGCCGTGCGCTTGGCGGCCATGACGCCGGCCAGCTCGGCGGTGGAGATCACCGCGCCCTTCGGCGTCGTGCCGGCCAGGGCCGCATCGAGGGTCGCGGTCTTGCAGACCAGGGCGCCTTCGGCCGTGGCGGTGCGCACGCTCTCGGCCTTGCCGGAAACGTCGACCATGCGGGCGCGGCCGGTCTCGTCGATGTGCGAGAAATCGCTCACGCGCAGACGTCCCTGAGCCGCGGCACCTGGCCGGCCAGCGAGCAGGGGCGATGGCGGCTGTCGAGTTCGAGCGACAGCACCTTGTCCCAGCCGTCGCGGCAGGCGCCGGTCGATCCGGGCAGGCAGAAGATGAAGGTGTCGCCCGCCTGGCCGGCGAAGGCGCGCGACTGCAAGGTGCCGACGCCCACGGTCTCGGAGCTGATCTGGTGGAACACCACCGAAAAGCCGTCCATCTCGCGCCGGAACAGCGGCTTCACCGCTTCGGGGGTGACGTCGCGTGGAGCGAAACCGGTGCCGCCGGTGGTGACCACCACGTCCACCTCCGGGTCGTCGATCCAGACCTGCAGCTGCTTGCGGATATCCTCGACCTCGTCCTTGACCAGGGCCTGGCCGGCCAGCTGGTGACCGTGGCCGGTCAACCGCTTGATCAGGAACGGGCCGGACTTGTCGGTGTCCTCGTCGCGGGTGTCGGAGATGGTCAGCACCGCGATGTTCAGCGGATGGAAGGTCAGTGTCTCGTCGATCCCAGGCATCAGTCGCTCCATCGCGCGCGGCGCTCGCGGTCGGCCGGGGTCGGATCGATCCAGCGTGTGGCGCCGGCGCCTTGCTCCCGTTTCCAGAAGGCGGCTTCGGTTTTCAAGCGGTCCATCAGATAGTCGGCGCAGGCGAAGGCCTCGCCGCGGTGACGCGAGGCC
>DATCFQ010000562.1:0-2685 GCA_036509495.1 Caulobacteraceae bacterium | reverse complement strand
CGGATCCAACCATCCCCCGCCGAGCGCACTCAGTTCGACCGCCTGCCGCGGTCAGGCCGGGGGGCATTCGCCTCTCCAACTGGGAACGCGCCGTCATGGCCCAAGATCATCACCCTGTTCATCGCAAGAAGTTCAACGCCGCCCAGGCCACCGAAGGCCTGGGCGTGGTGCTCGTCGCGCTCCTGGGGCTGGCGATGCTGATCGGCCTGCTGACCGCCAGCGGCAAGGTGAGCTGGTAGCCGGATGTCTGCTGGCTTGCGACCCGAGGTCGAACCTTCGCCGGACATGGGCGTTATGGCTGGCTCTCGGCGGAAAGGCCGCGGCATCGGTGCATCCGGTATTGATTGGGCGATGCTCTTGATGTCGAGCTTCACCGCCACTATCCTTTCTACCCCCGGACGACGGCGCCCGCGGCCGGGCAGATCCTTCACAGCGCGAACCTGAGCCAAATCTCCGCAATGGAAAAAGTGCCGATGACCGGCGAGGGCTACCAGACCCTCGACGACGAATTGAAGCGTTTGAAGACGATCGAGAGACCAGCGGTTATCGCCGCCATCTCCGAAGCGCGCAGCCATGGCGACTTGTCTGAAAACGCCGAATACCACGCGGCCAAGGACCGCCAGGGCTGGATCGAGGGGCGAATCGCCGAGATCGAGGACCGGCTGGCGCGCGCCCAGGTGATCGACGTCACCAAGCTCTCGGGCAAGCAGGTCAAATTCGGGGCCACGGTCACGGTGGTCGACGAGGACACCGAGGAAGAGGGCCGCTACCAGATCGTCGGCGAGCACGAGGCGGACGTGAAGGGCGGGCGGATCTCGTTTGGCTCTCCCCTGTCGCGCGCCATGATCGGCAAGGAAGTCGGCGACGTCGTCGAGGTCAACACCCCCAGCGGCGTCAGGGCCTATGAGATCCTCAAGATCGAGTGGGCGTAGAGCCGCTTAGGGCCTAGCCTTCCGCGGTCTCCACGAGGTCCGCCTTGATTCTCGCCATCCTCCAGGCGCGCATGTCGTCCACGCGGTTGCCCGGCAAGGCGCTGCGCCCGCTGTGCGGCGGGCCGATGATCCTGCGCCAGATCGAGCGCGTGCGGCGCAGCCGTCGCATCGATCGCCTGGTGGTCGCTTGCAGCGACGACCGCACCGACGACGTGCTGTCCGACGTGCTGGACGGCGGCGGGGTCGAGGTGTTCCGCGGCTCGCTGGACGACGTGCTGGGCCGCTATGCCGGGGCGCTGGAAGCCAAGGGCCCTGCCGACCATGTCGTGCGCCTGACCGGCGACTGTCCGCTGACCGACTGGGCGGTGATCGACGCGGTCATCGAGGCCCATCTGAATAGCGGCGCCGACTACACCGCCAACACCTGGGGCCGGCGCACCTTTCCCAAGGGTCTGGACGTCGATGTGGTGACCAGCGCCACCCTGATCGCGGCGGCGCGCGAGGCGACCGAGCCCTATGAGCGGGAGCACGTACTGCCCTATGTCTACCGCCATCCGGAGCGCTTCCGCCTCGATGGCTATGCCCAGGCCGCCCACGAGGGCGAGCTGCGCTGGACCGTCGACCTGCCCGAGGACTACGAGTTCGTGGGCGCGGTCTATGAAGGCCTGTATCCGGCCGACCCCGCCTTCACGTCCGACGACGTCCGGCGTTTCCTGGCCGCCCATCCCGAACTGGCGAACGCCGGCGGTTTCAGGCGCATCTGAATGGCCGCTCCCAAGGTCGATCTCCGCGCCCTCCGCCCCGACGACGAGGCGCGGCTGCTGGTCTGGCGCAATTCGCCGGAGGTGTCGGCCCACATGTACACCGACCATCGGATCGGCGAGGACGAGCACGCCCGCTGGTTCGAGGAGATCGAAGGCGACGGGCGGCGCGCCTATTGGATCATCGAGATGGACGGCGAGCCGGTGGGCCTGGCCAATTTCTATGACATCGACCGTCGGCATCGCCGCGGAGCCTGGGCCTATTATCTGGCCGAGCCCTCGGTGCGGGGGCGCGGGATCGGCGGCTATGTCGAATATCTGATGATCGAAAAGGCCTTTGGCGAGCTGGGCCTGGAAAAGCTCTGGTGCGAGGTGCTGGACTCCAACCGCGGGGTCTGGCGCATGCACCAGAGGTTCGGGTTCAAACAAGAGGCCCAACTGCGCCGCCACATCCTCAAGAACGGCGTCTGGGAGGATGTGCTGGGCCTGGGCCTGCTGGCCGACGAATGGCCCGATGCCCGGGGCGCCATAGTGCCGACCCTGGCCAAGGCCGGCTTTCCGATCCCGCTCTAAAGCATTGAAATCACACTGAATCATCAGCTCCGCTCACCCCGGCGGAGGCCGGGGTCCAGGGCAGGTTAGAGCCGTGAATCAGGAAGGCCCCGTCGTAGACGAAGCGAACTCGCTGGAAGCCTGGGAGCTGACTTGTCCTGGGCCCCGGCCTCCGCCGGGGTGAGCGGGAAGGAAATGGGCAGACAAGGGCCAACCAGATTTCAACCCGCTCTAGAGCATTGAAATCACACTGAATCATCAACTCAGCTCACCCCGGCGGAGGCCGGGGTCCAGGGCAGGTTAGAGCCGTGAATCAGGAAGGCCGCCGTCGTGGACGAAGCGAACTCTCTGGAAGCCTGGGAGCTGACTTGTCCTGGGCCCCGGCCTCCGCCGGGGTGAGCGGGAAGGAATGGGCAGACAAGGGCCAACCAGGTCTCAAC
>DATCFQ010000561.1:0-6538 GCA_036509495.1 Caulobacteraceae bacterium | reverse complement strand
CAGCCGCCGGCGAAGGCGCTCCAGAACCGCGTGCGCCCGATGCCGACGAACAGGAAGGTCAGCAGAACGCCCGCCAGGCAGGCGGTGGCGAGGCCGACCTCATAAAGGCCGAAGTTCGCCAGCAAGGCCTTCTCCTCGGCGAAGGTGAAGGCCGCCCCGGTCCCGCGGCGGAGCAGATAGAGCAGTATGCCGGCCACCGGCAGGATCAGGGCTATGGCGGCCGCGCCCCGGACCGCCGAGAACCAGCCGAACGGCTCGTCGCGGAAGGCTCTGCGGAAGGCGTAATAGAGCAGGGCTGCGTCGGCGAAGAGGAATAGCCAGCCGACCAGCGCCGGATAGGCGATCACCGGCCCGCCCAGCAGGTCGTTATAGACGGCGTCGGCGCTCTTCCGGGGCAGCTTGGCCGCGGAAATGAGGCCGCGCGTCGCCGACAACGCCTGCTCGCCCATATGCTGGACGCTGCCCAGCTGGAGCGTCGCCGGGGTCGAGCTCGGCGAGTGATAGTCGAACTGGTCGCCGACGAAGGCGAAGTTGAAGCCGGGATAGCCGAGGTCCCTGGCCACGGTGAAATCGGTGCCGTTGGGCATGTGGGCATAGACGTAGCCGGCCAGCGAACTGGCGGACGGATTGACCGCGGTGCGCTGGAACAGGCCGACCATGCCGCCGTCGCGCTGGCCGGTCTCGAACATCAGGGCGCGGCCGCCGCTGCCCTCGGACTCCATGTTGATCACCGCCCCGATCCGGCGGGCGAGCGGGTCGGTGGCGAAGAACAGCCGGGCGCCGATGTAGCCGCCCTCTTCGCCATCCGACAGCATCAGCACCAGGTCGCGTGTCCGGGGGCCTGAGACCTGGACGGCGCGGGCGATCTCCAGGGCTGCGGCGATATTGGCGCTGTCGTCGGCGGCCCCGGGCGAGCCGGCGACGGTGTCGTAATGGGCCATCAGGGCGATTGCGGGCGCGGACCGGTCGCGCCCCGGCAGCACGCAGACCACGTCCTGGGCGTCGCCGCCCTCGATGAACACCGACTTCGGATAGACTTCGCGCGAGACCGACTGGCCGGATTGGATGTGGGTCTCCAGACCCATCGTCTTGCAGCGCCCTACCAGATAATCGCGCACCCGGTCGTGCTCGGCCGAGCCGGATGGATGCGGCTTGACGCCGATCGCCTGGATGTCGGCGAAGGCGCGCCCGGCGGAGAACTGCAGCGCCGGCGCATGGGCCGGCAGGGGCAGGGGGGTGCGCGACGCCGCCCAGGCGAGCACGCCCGCAAAGGCGAGACACGCGACAAGAGCGGCTGTTCTAAGCAAGCGACTTCCCCCGAAGTCCCGTCTGCACAAGGTGATGAGCCATAAAGCAAAACACCCGCCAAGGCGGCGGGTGTTCGCTTGTCAGGGGAGGAAGGCCGAAATCAGGCCGCCTGCTGGCCCTCCATGGGATCGCGCAGCACGTAGCCGCGGCCCCAGACTGTCTCGATATGGTGCTTTCCGTCGGCCGCCGCGGCGAGTTTCTTGCGCAGCTTGCAGATGAACACGTCGATGATCTTCAGCTCGGGCTCGTCCATGCCGCCATAGAGGTGGTTCAGGAACATCTCCTTGGTCAGGGTCGTGCCCTTACGCAGGGAGAGCAGCTCGAGCATCTGGTATTCCTTGCCGGTCAGATGCACCCGGTGGCCGTTCACCTCCACCGTCTTGGCGTCGAGGTTGACGGTGATGTCGCCGGTCTTGATCACCGACTGGGCGTGGCCCTTGGAGCGGCGGACCACCGCATGGATGCGGGCCACCAGCTCGTCCTTGTGGAACGGCTTGGTCATGTAGTCGTCCGCGCCACCGCCCAGGGTCTTGACCTTGGTGTCGATTTCGGCGCTGCCGGACAGGATCATGATCGGCGTGTTGATCTTGCCGACCCGCAGTTGCCGCAGCACGTCCATGCCGGACATGTCAGGCAGATTGAGGTCCAGTAGGATCAGGTCGTAGTCGTAAATCTTGCCGAGATCGATGCCTTCCTCGCCCAAGTCCGTGGTGTAGACGTTGAAGCCTTCGGACTTGAGCATCAGCTCGATGCTCTGCGCGGTGGCGCTGTCGTCTTCGATCAACAGTACGCGCATCAATCCCTCCCGACGAATACGGCCACGCCAAAGTCAAAACGGGCGAGTCCGCAAGGGTCCCAAAGCTCAGGCTATGAGAATAGGTCCTTAAACTTCGTTAATTCTGAACAACTCGTTGCACGGCTTAGGGTGATTTGCGGCCCCTCCGCAAGCCGCCCCGAACCAGAAAATTAACCATGTTCGCCCAGGCTACACCCTCGGGCGCCGCAATCGAATTTCCGTGGCCGCTGAACGGCTTAGGTTGTAGGGGGCGCCCTGTTGCAGAATCTGTTGGCGGCGGTGGAGCGGATCGACCCCCTGACCGTGTCCGGACGGGTTGCGGCGGTCAACGGCCTGGTCATCGAAGTCCGCGGCGGACTGACGCGGCTGGCGGTCGGCGCCCGCGCCGCCATCATGCGCGCCGGGGCCCTTCCCTTGCCCTGCGAGGTGGTGGGTTTCCGCGACGACGTCGCGCTCCTGATGCCGTTCGGCTCGGTCGAAGGGATCGCCCCGGGGGCCGAGATCCGCATCGCCGCGGACGCCGCCAACGTCCGGCCGACCCTGGCCTGGCGCGGGCGGGTGATCGACGCCTTCGGCGATCCGATCGACGGCAAGGGACCCCTGCCGCAGGGCCCCGCGACCTATCTGCTGCGCGCCGCGCCGCCGGCGGCGCACACCCGTGGGCGGGTCGGCCAGCGGCTGGACCTCGGGGTCCGCGCCATGAACGTGTTCACCACCTGCTGCCGCGGCCAGCGGCTCGGCATCTTCGCCGGTTCGGGCGTCGGCAAGTCGGTGCTGCTGTCGATGCTGGCGCGCGAAGCCTCCTGCGACGCGGTGGTGGTCGGGCTGATCGGCGAGCGGGGCCGCGAGGTGCGCGAGTTCATCGAGGAGACCCTGGGCGAGGCCGGGCTGCGCCGCGCCATCGTGGTGGTCGCCACCTCAGACGAGCCGGCGCTGAAGCGGCGGCAGGCCGCCTATCTCACCCTCGCCATCGCCGAGTTTCTCCGCGACCAGGACCTGCAGGTGCTCTGCCTGATGGACTCGGTGACCCGCTTCGCCATGGCCCAGCGGGAGATCGGGCTCGCCGCCGGCGAGCCGCCGACCACCAAGGGCTATACCCCTACCGTCTTCACCGAGTTGCCCAAGCTTCTGGAGCGGGCCGGTCCGGGGCCGGTGCGGCCGGACGGGGCGGAGGCCGGCGCCATCACTGGCATGTTCACCGTGCTGGTCGACGGCGACGACCACAACGAGCCGATCGCCGACGCCGTGCGCGGCATCCTCGACGGGCACATCGTGATGGACCGCTCGATCGCCGAGCGCGGACGCTTCCCTGCCATTAACATCTTGCGGTCCATATCGCGGACCATGCCGGCCTGTCAGACGCCGATCGAGCGAGAGATCACCGCCGAAGCGCGGCGGGCGCTGTCGTCCTACGCCAATATGGAAGAGCTGATCCGCATCGGCGCCTACCGCGCCGGCGCCGATCCCGAACTCGACCGCGCCATCCGGTTGAATCCGGGCCTCGAAGCCTTCCTGGCCCAGGACAAGGAAGAGGTCACCGGCCTCGACGAGGGCTTCGTGCGGCTGAAGTCACTGCTGTCCGAAGGAGCGGTCGCGGCATGAGCTGGCGCGAGTCCCTGGTCCGGCTGGCCGGCTATGAGGTCGAGCAACTGAGGAAGCGCCTGCTCGAGATCCTGGACCGAAGGGCCGGCGCCGAACTGAAGCTGACCTTGCTCCACGCCGAGGCCGAGGGCGAGAGCCTGCGCATCGCCTCGGACGCCGAGGCCGGATGGTATCGGCTCGCCTATCTGGAAGGCTGGCGCGCCCGCCGCGACGGGCTGAAGGCCGAGATCGAAGGCACGCTGAGCGAGGAGGCCGGCGCCCGCGACGCCCTGGCCCGCGCTTTCGAGGAACTGAAGAAGTACGAGCAGATCCAGGAGGACGCCCGGCTCCAGGCGGTGCGCGCCGAGGCCAAGCTGGAGACCGCTGCGATGGACGAACTCGGCCTCCGCCGCGCGGGGGCGCGATGAGCCTGGCCCGGCGCGGGTTCCTGGCGGCCGCCGCGGCGCTGGCCGCCTGCAAGGGGCGCGCCCAGGACGCCGGCGCCGCCTCGCGCGGACCCGCCCCGCCGCTGAAGTCCCTGGCGCCGTTTCCGGTGGGCTGCACGGTGATGACCGGCGAGCTCGCCGACCCGGCCTACGCCGCGCTTCTGACCCGTCACTTCTCCCAGCTCACGCCCGAGTGGGAGATGAAGATGGAGTCGATCCTGCAGGATGACGGCAGTCTCCGCTTCGACCGGCCCGACTCCATCGCCGCCTTCGCCCGCAATCACGGCATGCGGCTCTATGCGACCACCCTGATCTGGTACGCCCAGAACCCCGTGGCCTTCCAGCGCCTGGAGGGCTCAGGTCAGCGCTTCGCCGACGCCTATCGAAGTTACATCCTGGCGGTGGCCGGCCGCTACCGCGGCCAGGCGGCCGGATGGGACGTGGTCAACGAGCCAGTGGCCGAGGACGGGGAGGGGCTCCGGGCCTGCCTGTGGAGCCGCAACCTCGGCCAGGAGGACTATATGGTCCGCGCCTTCGAGCACGCGCTCGAGGCTGACCCTGGCGCGGTGCTGTTCATCAACGACTACAATCTCGAGAGCCTGCCGAAGAAGCGGGCAACCTTCATGCGGCTGGTCGAACGGCTGCTGAAGCGCGGCGCGCCGCTGAAGGGCATCGGGACCCAGACCCACATCGACGCCAAGCTCGAACCGGGCGCGGTGGCCACCGCGATCCGGGAGCTGGCCGGCTTCGGCCTGCCGATCCATGTCTCCGAACTCGATGTCTCGCTGAACCGCGCGGCAGGCCTGCTGAGCGACCGGATCGAGCTGGAGGCGCGCCAGGCAAGGCTCTATGGCGAGGCGGCCGAAGCGTTCGCCGCCCTGCCCGAGCGCCAGCGCTTCGCCTTCACCATCTGGGGCCTGCGCGACAAGGACTCCTGGCTGCGCGGCGAGAAGGAGAACCCTTCGCCGCCCTGGGACGCGCCGCTGCTGTTCGACGACCTGGGGAACGCGAAGACGACCTTCTGGGCGGTGGCCGACGCCTGGCGGCGCTGAACGACGCGGTCAAGGCCACGGCGGCGCCATAGGCGCCTAGTCGCCCGATTCAACCAATCTGAAGGGATGGCGCCTCACCTCTCCGGAGGCTTCATCAAGCCCGCTATCATAACAACCCCTCACTTTGGATGAAGCAGCCGACTAGCTTGGCCTTCGACATTGTTTCAGAACATTGCGACCAGGTCTCTGAGCTGAAAACTACGTGGCCGCGCTGAAATCGCGGCGGCCAGCCGCGTCATAAGCTGGCCGGAGTCGCAATCGGTTCTGAGAGGGCCTGTGCGGTGCGCGCCCCGGCTCGAGACCGGCGAGCCGCCGCCCACGGGCGATCGACATGGCGCTCAAGGTCATTGGCGCGGGCTTTCCCCGAACGGGCACTACTTCGCTCCAGCGAGCGCTCGAGCTGCTCGACTTTGGGCCCTGCTGCCACATGTGGGAGCTCATGAAGCCGGAGCATGCGTGGCGCTGGCCGATGTTGAGCCGCGCCGTCGATGGCAAGCCCGTGCACTGGCCGACCTTGTACCGAGGTTTCCAGTCCACGGTGGATTCGCCCGGCTGCTTCTTCTGGCGCAAGCTGGCGCACGCTTTTCCCGAGGCCAAGGTGATCCTGACCGTGCGCGACTGGCACAGCTGGCTGCTCTCGACGCAAAGGGGGGCAAGGGTGGGCGAAGCGCAGGCCAGCCGGAACAGGATCGATCCGGTCATGTCGGCGACGATCGGGCGGATGGATGCCGCCGCCGCGCGGGAAGGGGGCTACAGCCTCCCCCCGCCCGGCGCGGCCCGCGAACACCTCCTCCGGGAGCAGTTCCTTCGCCACCCCGAAATCGTAAAGAGCGAAATCGCGCCGGAGCGCCTGCTGGTGTTCCAGGTGACTGAAGGATGGGGTCCGCTGTGCCGGTTCCTCGGCGTGGACGAGCCCGACGTGGCATTTCCGCACGAGAACGATCTTGGCGATTTCGCCAAAAGGGTCGCCGGAGTGGTCGCCGCCAGTGCAGCGGCGAGCTGATCGCCCAGCACGCCGAGAGCAGCTTCACCAATCCTCAAGCGGCCGTCGGCTATGCCGCTCGGATGAACCTGATCTACGCCCTTCAGGACGCGGAAAATCCGAACTCGCTCTCCTCGCGTTTCCGGCGCGCCCGGGCTCGCAGGGTGGTCGAGCTGATCGAGGCGGCCTTCTCCGAGCGCGGAGAGGTTCGCGTCATCGATCTCGGCGGCGAGCCGGACTACTGGCTACGTGTCTTCGACCGCGACCTGCTCGAGGGTTGCCGGGTCCGCATAACCCTGGTGAATCCGCAGGCCTTCGAGGTGAGGGATCCGCTGTTCACCGCCGCGGTGGGCGACGCCTGCGCCCTGCCCGA
>DATCFQ010000560.1:0-7874 GCA_036509495.1 Caulobacteraceae bacterium | reverse complement strand
CTCGGCCGCCCGACGGTTCCGGCGGCGCCGGGCTGAGCTATATTCCCATCCATGATCGGACCCATGCTCGAGACCCCGCGCCTGATCCTGCGACCGCCCCTGACCGAAGACTTCGACGCCTGGGCGGCGATGATGCAGGACGGCGAGGCGTCCCGCTTCCTCGGCGGGCCGCAGCCGCGCTCGGCCGCCTGGCGGGGCATCTGCAGCGTGGCCGGGGCCTGGAGCCTGTTCGGCTTCGCCATGTTCTCGGTGATCGAGAAATCCAGCGGACGCTGGATCGGCCGGCTGGGGCCCTGGAAGCCTGAGGCCTGGCCCGGGCCGGAGGTCGGCTGGGGCCTGGTCCGCGACGCCTGGGGAAATGGCTACGCCACCGAGGGCGCGACGGCCTCGATCGACTGGGCCTTCGACCATCTCGGCTGGACCAACGTGATCCATTGCATCGACCCGATGAACACGCCCTCCCAGGCGGTCGCCCGGCGGCTCGGCAGCAGCAATCTGGGGACGGGCTCGCTGCCAGCGCCCTACGACACCGTGACGCTCGACATCTGGGGCCAGGATCGGGAGGACTGGCGGGCTCGGGCCCGCTGACCGCCTAGAACCAGCCGGCCTGTCTCAGCGCCCTGGCCTGGGTGCGGCTGACCGGCGCTTCGGCGCCGTCCTTGAGGGTCAGCACCGCGCGGCCGTCGGCCCGCTTCACATCCGCGATCGCGGCCTTCGCCACCCACCAGGAGCGATGGGTCTGGGCGCCGTCGAGGCCCTCGAGTTCCTCCACGGCGTCCGACAGGCGCATCAGGATCAGTTCCGAGCCCAGCGAGGTGCGGACCCGCAGATAATGGTCCTCGGCCTCGACGGCATAGAGCGCCGCCTCGCGCAGCCGGAACGGCAAGCGGGCCATGAACTTCAGCGCGGAGGGCGCAGCGCCGGCCGGAGCCGTCGGCGCGCGCCTGCGGAACACCGCCCACGACAGCGCGGTCATGGCGAACGACATGATCAGCGAGTAGCCAAGAAAGGATGGCAGCAGCGCAGGCTTCAGGCCGTGCAGGAAGGCGAGGCACACCGCCGCCCAGAGCCAACCGCCGATCAGCGGCGTCAGCACCAGGGCGATGACCAGGCGCCGGATCATCGGCCGGGCCGCCAACCACGCAATCCTCTCGCTCAGCCAGACGACCGGCGTGACCAGCACCGACGTACCGAGGCCGAAGACCAGAAAACTGATCATGCGCGGCCAGAACGGCGCCGCCGCACTGCCAAAGGCGCCGACGAAGGCCAGGAAGGCCGAGACCCCCAGCGAGAGGCCGAGCCCAGCGACCACGTGCGACGTCCACGAAGCGCGAACGGCGCGGGCCGGCGACCGGCGAATTAGTCCCGCTCGTTCGCGCAAGCGCAGCTGAAGTCCCCCCAGATGCGACCTATCAGGGCCGCGCGGCGCACGGGCGCCAAGCATGGAGGTGACGATGACCAGTCAGGACGTGTCAACCGGCTCCCTCGCGCGGGGCGTGGGCATCAGGGTGCTGATCGGGACCGCGTTCACGGCGGTGCTGGTGGTGGTGCTGATCGGGCCAGGCAATCTTGGCTATCTCGCCTCGATGGGCTCGGGCTCCCATTTGCACGCGCCGCATTGGGAGTTGCTGACCCGGGCCGGCCTGGCGACCAAGATCCATCTCACGACGGTGCTCGCGGCCCTGGTGCTGGCCACGGTGCAGATGATCGGTCCCAAGGGGCGCACCCTGCATCGCGTCCTGGGCTGGACGCTGGCGATCCTGCTGGTCGCCACCGCGGTGGCTGCGATGTTCATCCGCAGTCCCCAGGGCGGTCTGTTCAATCCCTTCCAGATCTTCGTGGTCACGACCCTGATCACCGTGCCGTGGGGCGTCATGGCGGCGCGGCGCCACGACGTCCGCCGCCACGCCAGCATGATGTCTGGCCTCTATTTCGGCGCGCTGATCATCGCCGGCCTTTTGACCTTCCTGCCGGGCCGGCTGATGTGGCGGGTGTTCTTCGGCTGAATCGCGCCCTGGCCGTGCGGCGATAACGCCCCGCTTTGATCGGCTGGCGGTCGTATTATAGTGAAGGGGTTCGGGCCGGCGCGTTCCCCATGAGCGAATTTATCTTCCACGACCCTTCGGGACGTCGCGCGCGCCGTGCTGCGCTGCTCGGCGGCCTGTTGCTGTCCGTCATCGCCGCTGTGGTGGCCGCCTTCTTCGCCACCCTGGCCTTCGCCCCGCAGCTGCCCAACGTGCACCTGAAGGACCCGCGGGTGCTGTCGGCGCTGCACGTCGAGACGGCCAAGAAGATCAAGTTCCATCCGACCCTGACGCGCGTCCCCCGCCGCCGCAAGGACGCCTCCGGCGCGCCGACCAAGCCGCTGACGGTCGGCTTCTACGCGCCTTGGGACGAGCGCTCGCGCGTGTCTCTGGCGGCGCACATCGGCCAGCTCGACGTCTTCGCACCGCAGTGGATCACCCCGAACGGACCCTTGGGACCGGTCACCGTCTCGGACGATCCGCAGACCCAGGCCCTGCTGGTCAAGGCCACGCACAAGCCTTCCGTCCTGCCGGTGATCCACAACTCCCACAACGGCTACTGGGACGCTCCCCTGGCCAACGCCCTGCTGCTCAATCCGGCCGCCCGCAACGCCTTCGTCACCAACCTGGTGAACCTGGCCAAGGCGCGCAGCTACGCCGGCTACATCTTCGATTTCGAAGATCTCTCGCCCGAGGCGATGAAGGTCTATCCGCAGCTGATCCTGCAGGCGAACCGGGCGCTCGACCCGCTTGGGCGCGAGGTCTGGGTCACCGCCCTGTTCGGCGAGGATCCGGCCGTGCTCGACCAGCTCCAGGCCGCCAGCGACACCGTGGTGCTGATGGCCTACGACGAGCACTGGTCCTCCGCCGAGGCCGGCCCGGTCAGCGGCCAGGACTGGTTCGAGCAGAACCTCGACAAGCAGCTGTCGCACCTGGACGAGACCAAGACCATCGTGGCCTTGGGAAGCTACGGCTACGACTGGGTTCCCAAGGACAAGGCCGGCCATTGCGAGGGCCTGGACCCGGGCCAGAAGGACTGCGCCACGCGGGTCGGCTTCCACGAGGCCACCCAGAACGCCAATGATTCCGGCGCGGAGGTCGCCTTCGACCAGGGCTCGCTGAACCCGACCTACGCCTATGCCGACGACTCCGGCGTGCATCACACCGTCTGGTTCCTCGACGCGCCGACCCTGTTCAACGAGATCAAGGCGGCGGACGACTACCGGCCCCGCGGCTACGCCCTCTGGTACATGGGCGTGGAGGATCCCGGCGTTTGGTCGATCATGCCCCACGCCTACGGCAAGGCCTCTTCCGGCAAGCTCGCCTTTCTGCCGCCCTCACAGGACGTCGACTTCGACGGCAACGGCGAGGTGCTGAACGTCACGGCCACGCCCAAGTCCGGCAAGCGGACCTTCTCGGTCGACCCCGACACCGGCCTGATCGCCGACGAGCGGTACCAGGTGATGCCGACCGCCTACGTCATCCAGCGCTATGGCGCGAAGAAGGGTCTGGTGGCCCTGACCTTCGACGACGGCCCCGACGCGCGCTGGACGCCGCGGATCCTCGACATCCTCAAGCAGAAGCACGCGCCGGGGACCTTCTTCGTCATCGGCCAGAACATGCAGGCCCACCCCGGCCTGGTGGCGCGCGAGATCCGCGAGGGCAACGAGGTCGGCAGCCACACCTATACCCACCCCAACATCGCCGCGACGCCGATCGCCGAGACCGATCTGGAGCTGAACCTCACCCAGCGCCTTTTCGAGGTGATCACCGGACGCAGCCTCAGGCTGTTCCGGCCGCCCTATTTCGGCGACGCCGAACCCTCCACGCCCGCCGAAGTCGAGCCGCTGATCACCGCCCAGAAGCTCGGCTATCTGATCGTCGGTCTGCGCGTGGACCCCGACGACTGGAAGAAGCCCGATCCACAGCTGATCATCCAGCGCACCCTGGACGGTGTCGACACCGGCGGCGCGACCACCAAGCAGATCGTCCTGCTGCACGACTCCGGCGGCGACCGCGCCAGGACCGTCGAGGCCCTGCCGCAGCTGATCGATCAGCTGCGGGCGCAGGGCTACACCCTGGTGAGCGTGGGCCAGCTCGCCGGCCTGACGCCCGAGCAGGCCATGCCGCCGGTGAAGGAGACCTTCGAGCTGACGCTCGACCGCATCGGCTTCAGCTTCTTCCGCTACGTCGACGACTTCTTCCGCTTCCTGTTCATCAGCGCCATCGCGCTCGGGGTCGGCCGACTGGTGTTCCTGTCGGTATTGGCGGTGTTCCACAGCTATGTCTGGAAGAGGCGCCGCCCGCCGGCCATCGATCCGGAAACCGGCGCCCTGGTGAGCGTGCTGATCCCCTGCTTCAACGAGGAGAAGGTGATCGTCGGCTCGGTCGCCCGCATCCTGGAGTCCAGCTGGAAGCGGCTGGAGGTGATCGTCCTGGACGACGGCTCCAGCGACGCCACCTCCGCCGAGGTCGAGCGCGCCTATGCTGGCGAGCCCAGGGTGACGCTGATGCGCTTCCCCAATGGCGGCAAGGCGCTGGCCCTGAACCGCGGGCTGCAGGTGGCCAAGGGCGACGTGGTGGTGGCGCTGGACGCCGACACCCTGTTCCCGGCCGACACCATCGGCCGGCTGGTGCGCTGGTTCGCCGACCCCGAGGTCGGGGCGGTGGCAGGCAACGCTCTTGTGGGAAATCGCCTGAACCTGATCACCCGCTGGCAGGCGCTGGAGTACGTCACCGCCCAGAACCTGGAGCGGCGGGCGCTGGCGGCCCTGGGCGCGGTGACGGTGGTGCCGGGCGCTGTCGGGGCCTGGCGGCGCAGCGTGCTGGAGCAGCTGGGCGGTTTCCCCGGCGAGACCCTGGCCGAGGACCAGGACCTCACCATGGCGGTGCAGACCGCCGGGTGGCAGGTCGAATTCGACCCTTCGGCCCGCGCCTATACCGAGGCGCCGGACAATCTGAGGGGCCTGCTCAAGCAGCGCTTCCGCTGGTCGTTCGGCACCCTGCAATGCATCTGGAAGCACCGGCAGGCGACCTTCTCGACCAGGCATCCGACGCTGGGCTTCATCGCCCTGCCGCAGATCTGGCTGTTCCAGATCTTCCTGGCCCTGGCCGCGCCCCTGGTCGACCTGGCGGTGGTCTACAGCGTCGGCGCGGCGCTGGTGGACAGGATGTTCCACCCGGTCGAGTGGTCGCCCGACAAGCTGACCCAGTCGTTGCTCTATTGGGCGGCGTTCATCCTGGTCGACCTGTCGGCCTGCGCGCTCGGCATGGCGCTGGAGCGGCGCGCGCCCTGGAAGGACCTGATCTGGATCCCGGTGCAGCGCTTCGGCTACCGCCAGCTGATGTACTATGTGGTGATCAAGTCGGTGCTGACCGCCGTGCGCGGCCCGCGGGTGGGCTGGAACAAGCTGGAGCGGCGGAACACCGCGGCGATGGAAGGCGAGCCCCCGGCGATCGGGGCCGGTCTCAGGGCGATGGGCGGCCGGATGCTCTCCCGGCTGCCGTTCCGACGCAAAAAGAGGCCCTCGGCGGAGACGCCGGCGCCTTAGCGCAGGGTCTGGTTGCGGCGCACAAGACGGGTCCCTATAAGCTGCCCGCCTGCCCCCCGGCGCGGTCGTTCACCGCGCTTCATCCAGGCGCATCGATGGACATCCACGAACATCAGGCCAAGGCCGTGCTGAAGGATTTCGGCCTGCCGGCGCCGCGAGGCCTGCCGGCGTTTTCCGTCGAGGACGCGGTGCGCGCGGCCCAGGATCTCGGCGGCTCGGTCTGGGTGGTGAAAGCCCAGATCCACGCCGGCGGCCGTGGCAAGGGCGGCGGCGTCAAGGTGGTCAAGTCGATCGAGGACGTGCGCGCCGAGGCCCAGCGCATGCTGGGCATGACCCTGGTCACCCACCAGACCGGACCCAGGGGCCGCGTGGTGCGCCGGCTCTACATCGAGGAAGGCGCCCAGATCGCGCGCGAACTCTACCTCTCGATGCTGGTCGACCGCGAGACCTCGCGGGTGGCCGTCGTCGCCTCCACCGAAGGCGGCATGGACATCGAGGAGGTGGCCCGCTCCGCGCCCGAGAAGATCGTCAGCTTCTCCATCGACCCGGCCACCGGCGTCTTCCCGCACCACGGCCTGCATCTGGCCAAGGCGCTGAAGCTGGAAGGCCTGGCCGCCAAGCAGGCCCGGTCGCTGCTGTTCAATCTCTACAAGGCCTTCACCTCCAAGGACATGAGCCTGCTGGAGATCAACCCGCTGATCGTCACCGCCGACGGGGACCTCAAGCTGCTCGACGCCAAGATGTCGTTCGACGACAACGCCCTGTATCGCCACGACGACGTGCGGGCGCTGCGCGACATCACCGAAGAGGACCCCAAGGAGATCGAGGCCTCCAACTACGACCTGTCCTATATCGCGCTGGACGGCGAGATCGGCTGCATGGTCAACGGCGCGGGCCTGGCCATGGCGACCATGGACATCATCAAGCTCTATGGCGCCGAGCCCGCCAACTTCCTCGACGTCGGCGGCGGGGCGTCGAAGGAGAAGGTCACGGCGGCCTTCAAGATCATCACCGCCGATCCCAACGTGAAGGGCATACTGGTCAACATCTTCGGCGGCATCATGAAGTGCGACATCATCGCCGAGGGCGTGGTCGCGGCGGTGAAGGAGGTGGGCCTGCAGGTCCCCCTGGTGGTCCGCCTGGAAGGCACCAATGTCGAGGAGGGCAAGGCGATCCTCCGCGATTCCGGCCTCAACGTGATCGCCGCCAACGACCTCGCCGACGCCGCCGACAAGGTGGTCAAGGCCGTGCGGAAGGCAGGCTGATGTCCATTCTCATCACCAAGGACACCCGGGTCATCTGCCAGGGCGTCACCGGCAAGGAAGGCAGCTTCCACACCGAGCAGGCGCTGGCCTATGGAACCCGCATGGTCGGCGGGGTCACGCCCGGCAAGGGCGGCTCGACCCACCTGGGCCTGCCGGTGTTCGACACCGTGGGCGAGGCCTGCCACGCCACGGACGTCGACGCTTCGGTGATCTATGTGCCCCCGGCCTACGCGGCCGACGCCATACTGGAAGCCATCGACGCGGAAGTGCCGCTGATCGTCTGCATCACCGAGGGCGTGCCGGTGTTGGACATGGTCAAGGTCAAGCGGGCGCTGTCGGGCTCCAAGTCGCGGCTGATCGGGCCCAACTGCCCGGGCGTGCTGACCCCGGACGAGTGCAAGATCGGCATCATGCCGGGAAACATCTTCAAGAAGGGCTCGGTCGGCGTTGTCTCGCGCTCAGGCACGCTTACCTATGAAGCCGTGTTCCAGACCACCCATGCGGGCCTCGGCCAGACCACGGCCGTGGGCATCGGCGGCGATCCGGTCAAGGGCGCCGAGTTCATCGAGATCCTCGAGATGTTCCTGGGCGATCCCGAGACCCGGTCGATCATCATGATCGGCGAGATCGGCGGCTCGGCCGAAGAAGACGCCGCCGAGTTCATCCGGCGCTCCAAGGTCAAGAAGCCGATGGCCGGCTTCATCGCCGGCCGCACGGCGCCGTCGGGCCGGCGCATGGGCCACGCCGGGGCGATCATCTCCGGCGGCAAGGGCGGCGCGGAGTCCAAGATCGAGGCCATGGAGGCGGCGGGGATCCGCGTCTCGCCTTCCCCCGCGGCGCTGGGCTCGACCCTGCTCGAGGCGATCAGGGGCTGAGGTGCGCGCTTTCCGCCCTCGTTTGGTCCGATTGAAGGCGTTGAAGACGTTTGGCGCGGGCTTGGCTGCTGAGGGTCGCCCCGGCGATGCGAGATCAGACTATGTTCACGCGCGTCTGCTAGGCCGAACGGGCAGAACCGGGATTTAGACTTATGGCCG
>DATCFQ010000559.1:0-9941 GCA_036509495.1 Caulobacteraceae bacterium | reverse complement strand
CTAGCCAGCTCCTGGCCTTCGGAGGTCATCAGGAATTCGCGGATCGACAGCTCGGCCCCACGCGCCTCATCCTGCGCGGCCGAGCCGGTTTCGGCCAGCCCCTCGAAGAAATAGGGCGTCGGCACGCTCAGGGCGCGGGCGATCTCGTAGAGCTTGGAGGCGCTGACGCGGTTGGCGCCGCGTTCGTACTTCTGCACCTGCTGGAAGGTCAGGTTCAGGCATCCCGCCAGCGCCTGCTGGGTCATGCCCAGAAAGCGCCGCCGCATGCGGATGCGGCAGCCGACATGGACGTCGACTTCCGCCGGTCCGACTTCACTGACCGACGCGCGACGGGCCGGGCTCCTGGTCTTCACCACCACTATGCGCCTCACTAGCCTCTGAGTTTAGGGCTAGCTTAGCATTATCCATGCGCGAGTTGGCCGACAAGCGCGCTCGCCGTCGCAGATGTCGCGGCGCGGCCAAACACGCGCGTGGCGAGAATCAGCCGAAGCGGCCGGTGACGTAGTCCGCCGTCTGGGTCGATTTGGGGCTGGTGAACAGGCCTTCGGTCTCGCCGAACTCCACCAGCCGGCCCAGGTACATGAAGGCGGTGTAGTCGGAGATCCGCGCCGCCTGCTGCAGGTTATGAGTGACGATGACGATGGTGTAGTCGCGCTTCAGCTCGCCGATGGTGTCCTCCAGCTTGGAGGTCGAGATCGGGTCCAGCGCCGAGGCGGGCTCGTCGAGCAACAGCACCTCGGGCCGCACGGCGATCGAGCGGGCGACGCACAGACGCTGCTGCTGTCCGCCGGAAAGGCCGAGGCCGGAGGAGCCCAGCTTGTCCTTCACCTCGTCCCACAGCGCGGCGCGCTGCAGCGCCTCCTCGACCCGATCCTTCATGTCTCCGCGCGACAGGGTCTCGTGCATGCGCAGGCCGAAGGCGACGTTGTCGAAGATCGACATCGGGAACGGCGTCGGCTTCTGGAACACCATGCCCACCCGGGTGCGCAGCACCGCCAGGTCGACCTTGGGGTCTAAGATGTTCTCGCCATCGAGCAGCACCTCGCCGGTGGCGCGCTGGCCCGGATAGAGGGCGTAGATGCGGTTCATCGCCCGCAGCAGGGTGGACTTGCCGCAGCCGGACGGCCCGATCATGGCGGTGACGTTGTTGGCCTTCACCGGCAGGCTGACGGAGTGCAGCGCGCGGGTCTTGCCGTAGAAGAACTCGAGGTTCTTCACCTCCATCTTGATCTCGCCGGGCGGCCGCTCGAGGGTCGCCGGCTGGAAGTTTTCGCGGGAGAGGTCGTTCATTGCCGATCAGGCTCCCGGATTATGATGCGGGCGATTATCTGCGTCGCCAGGACGGCGCCGGTGACCAGGATCGCGCCGACCCAGGCGAGGCGACGCCAGTCGTCATAAGGGCTCATCGCGAACTGATAGATCACCTGTGGCAGGGCCGCCGTCGGCTTCATGAGGTTCCAGTTCTGGAACTGGTCGCCGAGCGAGGTGAAGAGCAGCGGCGCCGTCTCGCCGGAGATGCGCGCGAAGGCCAGGAGGCCCGCGGTGGCGATGCCGCTCGAAGCCGCGCGCCAGATGATATTTCGGATCGTGGTCGATAGCGGCGTCCCCAGCGCCACGCCGGATTCCCGCAAGCTCGAGGGCTGCAGCTTCAACACGTCCTCGGTCGCACGCGTGATGACCGGAACGGCGACCAGGGCGAGCGCGGCCCCCCCGGCGATCGCCGAAAAGCCATGCAGCGGCTTCACCATGATCTCATAGACGAACAGACCGATCAGGATCGACGGCGCCGAAAGGAGGACGTCGTTCAGGAAACGCACGACCTTCGCGTACAGGCTGTCGCCGCCGTATTCGGCGAGCCAGGTGCCCGCCGGGATGCCGATGACGATCGCCGCGACCATCCCGATGGCGCACATGATCAACGATCCAGTGATGGCGTTGATCAGCCCTCCGGCTTCGCCAGGCGGGGGCGTCGTCATGGTGAAGACCTTGGAATCCAGCCCGCCGAGCCCGTTCTTCAGGAGCGAGTACAGGATCATCACCAAGAGCCCGAGGGCGAGAAAGGTCATGACGGCGCAGAACGCTACGAACACCGCGTTGGCGCCTTTGCGCCGGAGTGCCAGTGCTGATGCCATGACCGCCCCTCAGTAGGTCTTGAGCGCGCCAAGGAGCACGCGGGCTATGCCCAGGACAACGAATGTGATCATGAACAGCACGAGGCCGAGCGCAATCAGCGCCGAATAATGCATCGCCGACGTGGCCTCGGTGAACTCATTGGCGATGGTGGAAGCGATGGTCGAGCCGGAATCGAACAGTGATTTCGGCAGCTCGTGCGAATTGCCGATGATGAAGGTGACGGCCATGGTTTCGCCGAGCGCGCGACCGAGCCCGAGCATCACGGCGCCGACGGCGCTGCGGCGAATGAACGGCAGCAGGACCTTCCAGACCGCCTCCAGGGAGGTTGCGCCCATGCCGTAGGCGCTCTCGCGCAATTGCGTCGGAACGCTCAGGAGCAGCTCGCGAAAGATGGCCGCCATGTAGGGCAGGATCATGATCGCCAGGATGATCGAGGCGGTGAAGATGTTGGCGCCGTTCGGCACGCCGCTGGTCAGCTTGTCCAGAAGCGATCCAGGCGTCGCCGCCATCGCCAACGGCAGTTGGACGTGCGCCGCGAAGAACGGTGCGAAGACGAAGAGACCCCACATGCCGTAGACGACCGAAGGTATGCCGGCGAGCAGCTGAATGGCCGTCGCGATGGGCTGACGAATGGCCCGCGGCGCGAACTCCACCAGGAAGATGGAGACGCCAAAAGCGGTCGGCAGGGCGAACAGAAGTGAGAGACAGGCGGTCACCAGGGTTCCGACGATGGGGCCCAGACCGCCGAAGACGTCCGTCACCGGGTTCCAAGTCGTATTGGTGAAGAAGCGCCAGCCGAAGGCCTTGAACGCGGGCCAGCCCCCTATCGCGAGGGAGACGATCACCCCTGTCAGCGCCGCCAACAAGGCCGTCGCGGCGGAAAAACACAGCATCTTGAAAAGCTGGTCCAGGCCGCCGCGCCGGGGCGGGCCGATGGCCGTGCTGATGAAGGGGGCGGCGGAAATGGTCATCAAGCCAATCTAGACAATGGAGGTGTGCAGGCCAACGTGGGCAAGCCCGGACGCCCGGGCTCGCCTCCGTCGATCGGACTACTTGATCTCCTTCGCCCAGTAGGCCTCGATCTGCCTCACCAGAGCGGGCGGCAGCGAGACATAGTCGAGCTTCGCGGCTTGCGGCTGGCCATGCTCCAAGGACCATTTGAAGAACTTCAGCGCGGCAGCCGACCGAGCTGCGTCCTTCGGCTTCTTGTACATCAGGACGAAGGTGGTCGCCGTGATCGGATAGGAGTTCACCCCCGGAGCATTCGTCATGACCAGGTCGAAGTCCGTCGAGTGAGTCCAATCCGCGGTCGCCGCAGCCGCTTGGAAGGCGGCGATCGACGGGGCGATGAATCTGCCCGCGCTATTTTGGACCGAACCCCACGCCATGTGGTTCTGGATGACGTAGGCGTATTCGACATAGCCGATCGAGCCCAGGGTCTGCTTCACGAAGGCGGCGACGCCCTCGTTGCCCTTGCCGCCCAGACCGGTCGGCCACTGCACCGCGGTGCCTTCACCGACCTTGGACTTCCATTCGGGACTGACCTGACTGAGGTAGTGAGCCCAGTTGAAGGTCGTACCGGAGCCGTCCGACCGGTGAACCACGGTGATGGGGATGTTGGGAAGATTGATGCCGCGGTTGACGGCGGCGATCCGAGGATCGTTCCACTTGGTGATATTGCCGAGGTAGATCTCGGCCAGGATCGGACCCGTGAACTTTAGCCGGCCAGCCGCGATGCCCGGGATGTTCACGACCGGGAGGATAGAACCGATCACCACGGGGAATTGGGCCAAGCCGGACTGGGCGAGTTCGGCCGGCGGCAGAGGCTTGTCGGTCGCGCCGAAAACCACCGTTGCGGCCTTGATCTGAGCAATGCCACCGCCTGAGCCGATGGACTGGTAGTTGACGTGGTCGCCCGTGATCTTGCTGTAATCGCTCGACCATTGTGAGAGGACCGGGTTGACGAACGTCGAGCCCGCTCCGGTGATCTCTTCCGCCTGGGCGGCGCCGAACAGCGCGCCCGAGATTGCGATAGCGAGCGTCACCCGCCTGGTTAGGCCAATGAGCATTGAGTTCTCCTTGCGCGTTTCAGAGCTGGCTCTCCAGTCGGCGCGCAGCCCCCTTGCCCAAGACGTGCTGGGCAGCGCCGCTTCTAGCGATTCCACATGACGGGTTTGCGACAGCGCGGAGTTAGAGAGGCTGCTCTGGTGGGATGGGAGCGAAAGGGACCGAAATTCCCCTTGAACAGTTCTATTATTCCATTACATTGGAATTATGGAATTAAATAAAGCCACCGGCGCCTTGTCCGCCTTGGCCCTCCCCGGCCGCCTGTCGATATTCCGCCTTCTGGTGAAGGCGGGGGGGGAGGGGATGGCCGCTGGCGAGATCGCCCGCGCGACGGACACCTTGCCGAACACCCTGTCCGCCAATCTCAATGTCCTGAGCGCGGCGGGGTTGATCCGGTCCCGCCGAAGTGGCCGCTCCATTATCTACACCGCCGCCTACGACCAGATGCGCGACCTGCTGGCCTACCTCGTGGAGGACTGCTGCGCCGGCAAACCGGCCATCTGCGCGCCGCTCACCGACATCATCGAGCGGGCGGCCTGCTGCGAACCAACCGAAGGAGTCCCTGCATGAAGCGCTTCCACGTCCATGTAGGCGTCGAGGATCTCGACAGCTCGATCAGCTTCTATTCGACCCTCTTCGGAGCCCAGCCGGTCGTCCTCAAGGATGACTATGCGAAGTGGATGCTCGACGATCCGAAGGTCAACTTCGCGATCTCCCGGAGGGGCCGGCTTGGCGGTATCGACCACCTGGGCATTCAGGTCGACAGCAGCGAGGAGCTCGGCGAACTCGCCGGCCGCCTGAAGAGCGCGGGCGAATCGACCCTCGACCAAGAGGCCACCGCCTGCTGCTACGCGCGGTCGGACAAGAGCTGGGTCAATGATCCGACCGGGCTGCGCTGGGAGACCTTCTTCACCTTTGGTGACGCCACGGACTACGGCGAGGAAGAGCCGAGCGCAGAGATCACCCCTAAGACCTCGGCCTGCTGCGCCGCCTAAGCGATAGGGAGGACGACCATGGCCGCCGAACAACGCGATCGGCCCTACAACGTGCTGTTCCTGTGCACGGGGAATTCCGCGCGCTCGATCATCGCCGAAGCGATCACGAACCGGGCCGGCATGGGTCGCTTCAAGGCCTATTCGGCAGGCTCGATGCCCACCGGACAGGTAAACCCACACGCGCTGGCGGTCCTCAGGCAGCTGCGCCATGACACCAGCGGGATGCGCTCGAAGTCCTGGGAGGAGTTCTCGGGGACGCACGCACCTGAATTCGATTTCGTGTTCACCGTCTGTGACAACGCCGCCAACGAGGTCTGCCCGGTGTGGCTAGGCCAACCCATGACCGCGCACTGGGGCGTTCCCGACCCTGCCGCCGTGACCGGTACGGAGGCCGAGATCGGGGTCGCCTTCGCCGAAACCTATCGGCTGTTGAACAATCGGATCGGCATCTTCGTGAGTCTGCCGATCAAGGGGCTCGACAAGCTGTCGCTTCAGCGCCGCTTGAACGACATCGGGCGAAGGTCGGATTCGCCCGCCCCGGTCGGCTGACGCATGCGCGACGCCGTCGAACTGGCTCCAGACGCAAGCCTGGAGCCGCCACTGCATCCATTCACCTTATCGCGGTGCCTCGCCGGCGAGGCGCTGGGGACTGCGCTGCTGCTCGCCATCGTGATCGGCTCAGGGATCATGGGCGACCGCCTTTCCGGCGGGAATGTCGCCGTCGCTCTCCTGGGAAACACGCTCGCGACCGGAGCGGGCCTGGTCGTCCTCATCACCGTGTTCGGCCCGCTTTCTGGCGCGCACTTCAATCCCGCGGTGACCATGGTCTTTGCGCTTCGGCGCGAGATCGGCTGGCGGATGGCCCTGGCCTACGTCGTCGTGCAGCTCATGGGGGCGGTGGCTGGCGTCTGGATGGCGCACGCCATGTTCGCCGAGCCGATCTGGCAGGTCTCGACCAAGCTCCGGGACGGTCCGGCGCAGGCGTTTTCCGAGTTTATTGCGACCTTCGGACTGATCGCCGCCATCCTGGGTTCGATCCGGTTCCGGCCCGAGGCGACGCCGATGATCGTCGGCCTCTACATCACCTGCGCTTACTGGTTCACCGCGTCGACTTCGTTCGCCAACCCGGCGGTGACGGTCGCACGCGCGTTCTCGAACACCTTCGCCGGCATTGCGCCCACCTCGGCCCCCTACTTCATCGGCGCCCAACTCCTTGGCGCCCTGGCAGCGAGCGTCCTGTTCAGCTGGCTGCTCAAGGAACGGAGAGCCGCGTGAGTGCCGACGCCGAAACCTCACCGCCCCGGGACCGTTGCAAACGGCGAGTGGCATGTGCGAAGGGGCGTTGCGAAGATTTCCCCGGCGGCAAATCCAAGCGAGGCCCTTGATGAAGAACATGTCCGGCGCAGGCGTCCTGGTCGCCCACGGCAAGGAGATCAACGTGCTCTACGATCTCGTGCAGCGCGACACGGCCCAGGATGCTCCCCTCGTCGGCCAGATCTTCGGCGAGGCCGACGCCCTGCAGGAGGCGGTCTACGCACCCCACTCGGTGCTGCGCCTGGCCAACGGCCACGCCGCCGAGATCGTGCTGCAGAATTGTGAGAGCCGCGGCGTGGCTGACGTCCGCATCACCGGCCCCATCACCTGGGAATAGGCTCCAGAACGGCCGAAGGCCTCCGCGAGGGGACGCGGAGGCCTTCGTTAGATCAGGCTCTCGAGCCCGATCAGTAGCAGACGCGGACCCGCTCGTAGCGGTCCCAGCGGGGGCTCCAGCGCCACTCGGCCCGGCAATGGCCACGATAGCTGTAGTACGCCGGACCTTCGTCATAGGCCGGTGCGGGCGCGCCGTAATAGCTGCGGTCGCTGCTGGCGATGGCCGCGCCGATGGCCAGGCCGGCGATGCCGGCCGCGACGGCCGCGCCGCCGTTGCCGCGATGGTCCCAGCCGCGCGCCGAAGCTTCGGTCGCACCGCCCAGAACCACGCCGCCGATGGTGAGGGCCGCCAGGCCTCCCGTCAGGATCTTGTTCATAGCAGCCTCCTTGAGGATCTCTTGAGTCAGGGCCCGAGGGGTTCCTCAGGCTCGAGGCCAGATTGGCGCAGCCGCGCTGAACCCGTCCTGAACACTGAGGTTTAGCTGCCGTTCATCTGGGTCCGGCGCTTGGCGCGCTCCGGCCGGAAAGGCTAAGTCTCGCCGATGCGCATCGACGGCCGCGACTTCCGCACCATCTGGCTGGACGAGGACGGCCGCGGCGTCCGCGTCATCGACCAGCGCCGGCTGCCGCACCGCTTCGAGACGCTGGCTCTGGCCAACGCCGAGGCGCTCGCTCTCTCCATCTCCGACATGACCGTGCGCGGCGCGCCCCTGATCGGCGCAGCGGCGGCCTATGGCATGGCGCTGGCCTGCCTGGAGGATGCCTCGGACGCCGGGCTGGAGCGCGCCGGCGCCATGCTCCTGGACGCCCGTCCGACAGCGGTGAACCTGCGCTGGGCGGTCGAACGGATGCGCCGGCGCCTGGCGTCCGTCCCGGCCGGCGAGCGCCTGGACGCCGCCTATGCCGAAGCCGCCCTCGTCGCCGACGAGGACGTCGCCGTGTGCGAGGCGATCGGCGAGCACGGCCAGGCGCTGATCGGAGCGGCGGGGAGGCCCGGCAAGCCCCGGATCGACATCCTCACCCACTGCAACGCCGGCTGGCTCTGCGCGGTCGACTGGGGCACGGCCCTGGCCCCGATCTACAAGGCCCACCGCGCGGGAGTTCCCGTCCACGTCTGGGTCGACGAGACCCGCCCTCGCAACCAGGGCGCCAGCCTCACCGCCTGGGAGCTGGCCAAGGAGGGCGTGCCCCACACGGTGATCGCCGACAACACCGGCGGCCATCTGATGCAGCACGGCCAAGTCGACCTCTGCATCACCGGCTCGGACCGCACCACCCGCGCCGGCGACGTCTGCAACAAGATCGGCACCTATCTGAAGGCCCTGGCGGCCAAGGACAACGGCGTGCCCTTCTATGTCGCCCTGCCCTCGTCGACCATCGACTGGCGCATCCGCGACGGCGTCGCCGAGATCCCCATCGAACAGCGGGCCGGCGAGGAGGTCAGCCACATCTGCGGCCTCGACGACGATGGCGAGGTGCGCACCGTCCGGCTGACGCCCGCCGAAAGCCCGGTCGCCAACTACGGCTTCGACGTGACCCCCGCGCGGCTGGTGACCGGCCTGATCACCGAGCGCGGCGTCTGCCCGGCCTCGGAGGCGGGCCTGCAGGCCCTGTTCGGCGGCGAGGAGCAGGCGGCCTGATGCGAAGCCTCTGGAGCGACGAAGACGCCGCCGCCGCGGTCCGGCGCTATGCCGACCAGGGCGTGGGCGAGGACCTGGCGCTGCGCACCTACAGCGCCCGCCTGCTGGGCGGCGAGCCCAGGCTGGTGCTGCACGGCGGCGGCAACACCTCGGTCAAGACCCGGGCCCGCGACGTCTTCGGCGAGGAGGTCGAGGTGCTCTGCGTCAAGGGCTCCGGCTGGGACCTGGGCGCGATCGAGCCCGCCGGCCACCCGGCGGTGCGGCTGCAGCCGCTGATGAAGCTTCGGGCCCTGAACCGGCTCAGCGACGAGGACATGGTCTCAGCCCAGCGCCAGCTGCTGCTGGACCCGGCCGCCCCGAACCCGTCGGTCGAGACCCTGCTGCACGCCTTCATCCCCGACAAGTTCGTCGACCATACCCATTCGACCGCCATCCTGGCCCTGGCCGACCAGCCGGACTCCGAAGCGATCTTCGCCGAACTCTTCGGCGAGCGGGTGGCCCTAGTCCCCTATGTGATGCCGGGCTTCGACCTCGCTAGAGCCGCCGGCGAGGCCCGCGACAAGAGGCCGGACGCCGAGGGGATGATCCTGCTCAAGCACGGCGTCTTCAGCTTCGGCGCCACCGCCCAGGAGAGCTATGAGCGGATGATCGCCCTGGTCAGCGCGGCCGAGGATTTCATCGCCCGCCGGCCGCGCGTCTCGCTGCAGCCGGTCGCCCTGGCCCGGCCGCCCACGCCCGCCGAGGCCCTGCCCGCCCTGCGCGGGGCCCTCGCCCGGGCCGCCGGGGATGCGTGGCCGAAGCGGTGGATCCTCGACCTGCGCACTGGCGCCGCCGCGAGGGCCATCGCCGACGACGAGCGGCTCGCCGACTGGGCCGAGCGGGGCGTCGCCACCCCCGACCATGTGATCCGCACCAAGCGCTTTCCGCTGGTGGCGTCCTCGAGCGCTGATGGCCTCGACAAGGCGCTGTCGGACTATGGCGCCGCCTATCGTTCCTATTTCGAACGCAACAACGCCCGCACGGGCGGGATCAAGACCCAGCTCGACCCGCTGCCGCGGGTGGCCGCTATATTTGGTCTCGGGCTGGTCGGAATCGGCAAGAGCGCCGGCGAAGCGGCCGTCGCCGCCGATATCGCCGAGAGCTGGGCCAGCACCTTGCTGGGCGCCGAGGCGGTCGGCCGCTTCGAGCCGGTCGGCGAGACCGACACCTTCGACATGGAATACTGGTCGCTGGAGCAGGCGAAGCTGGGCAAGTCGGCCGAAAAACGCCTGGCGCGCCATGTCGCCGTGATCACCGGCGGGGCCGGGGCGATCGGCGCCGCGACCGCCCGGGCCTTCGCGGCGGAGGGCTGCGAGATCGCGGTGCTGGATCTGGACGGCGAAGCCGCCGGCCGCGTGGCCCAGGCCATCGGCGGCAAGGCGCTGGGCCTGGCTTGCGATGTGACCAAGGCGCGGGC
>DATCFQ010000558.1:0-2682 GCA_036509495.1 Caulobacteraceae bacterium | reverse complement strand
GCCGGCCGACGGCGTCATCGCGGGGCCGGTCCTGCAGGTGATCGACGGGCGCACCCTGTGTGTGGCCAACGGCCCGACGCCGGATCGGTGGGTCCGCGTGCGGCTGTCGGATGTCCATAACCGCGAGGGACGGACGGCCCTGATGGCCACGGCCTTCGCCAAGGACGTCGTCTGCGGGGCGACGAGCCGCGACGACGAGGGCATCGTCGGACGCTGCATCCTGGGCGGCGCATCCCTGGGCCAATTGGTCCGGAGCCAGGAAATCCACGTCCAGGCGGCGTCCTGGCGGTGAGCTGAGCTGGGCCTTGGCCCTGGCCAGGGCTGGCCCCGCTGCATACATCCTGGCAAAAGGCCGTTCACCGTTCGGGGTTTAGACACCGATCTTCGGTCACGCCGGGAAGGCCGGAATGAGCCAGCGTCCGTTCCACTGCCTCTACAGCCACGACTTCGCGCGCGTCGCCGCGGCCGTGCCGCGCGTGGAGCCGGCCGACCCTGGCTTCAACACCACCGAGACCCTGGCGCTGGCCAAGCGCGGCCACGAGGCCGGTGCGGCGGTGATGGTGTTCCCCGAGCTGGGGATCTCCGCCTACGCCCTGGACGAGCTGTTGTTCCAGGACGCGGTGCAGGGCGCCGTCGAGGCCGGGATCGCCGAGATCGCCCGGGCCAGCCGCGAACTCTACCCGGTGCTGATCCTGGGCGCGCCGCTCCGGCGAGCGGGCCGGCTCTACAACACCGCCGTGGTGATCCATCGCGGCCGCATCCTGGGCGTCGTCCCCAAGACCTATCTGCCCAACTATCGCGAGTTCTACGAGCGCCGCTATTTCACCTCCGGCGCCGGGGCGCGAGGCGGCGACATCGCCGTGGCCGGCCAGACCGCGCCGTTCGGGGTAGACCTGCTGTTCCGCTCCAGCGGCGCTCTGCCGATCACCTTTCACGTGGAGATCTGCGAGGACCTCTGGACCCCGATCCCGCCCTCCAGCGCGGCCGCCCTGGCCGGGGCGGAGCTGCTGATCAACCTCTCGGCCTCGAACATCACCATCGGCAAGGCGGAGACCCGGCGGCTGCTGTGCGCCGGCCAATCGCGCTCGGCCGTGGCGGCCTATCTCTACACCGCCGCCGGACCGGGCGAATCCACCACCGATCTGGCCTGGGACGGCCATGCCGGCGTGTTCGAATTGGGCCACGCCCTGGCCGAGACCGAGCGGTTCGTCGGCGACCAGATCGCTTTCGCCGATGTCGACCTCGGCCGCATCCGCCAGGAGCGCATGCGGCTCAACACCTTCGGCGATTGCGCCCGCGAGGAGCAGGACCGCACCCGGGCCTTCCGCTTCGTCGAGGTTCCGCTGGAGCCGCCGGGCGAGCCGGTGGGGTTGAACCGGGCGATCGAGCGCTTTCCCTTCGTGCCGTCGGATTCCGGGCGCCTGCGCGAGGACTGCTACGAGGCCTACAACATCCAGGTCCAGGGCCTGGCCAAGCGGCTGCAGGCGACTGGCGTCAAGCACGCCGTGATCGGGGTTTCGGGCGGGTTGGACTCCACCCAGGCGCTGATCGTCGCCGCCCGGGCCATGGACCGGCTGGGCCTGCCGCGCTCCAACGTGCTGGCCTACAGCCTGCCGGGGTTCGCCACCTCCGAGACCACCCGCGCCAACGGCTGGGCGCTGATGCAGGCGCTGGGCGTCACCGCCGCGGAGATCGACATCCGCCCGGCCGCCCAACAGGTGCTGGCCGACCTCGGCCACCCCTTCGCCAAGGGCGAGAAGGTCTATGACGTCACCTTCGAGAACGTGCAGGCGGGCCTCAGGACCGACTATTTGTTCCGCCTCGCCAACCGGCATGGCGGGCTGGTGGTCGGCACCGGCGACCTGTCGGAGCTGGCGCTCGGCTGGTGCACCTATGGCGTCGGCGACCAGATGTCCCACTACAACGTCAACGCGTCGGTCTCGAAGACCCTGATCCAGCACCTGATCCGCTTCGTGGCCGACTCCGGCGACGTCAGCGCCGAGACCGGCAAGCTCTTGATGGCGATCCTGGCCACCGAAATCTCGCCCGAACTGGTCCCCGCCGGCGACAAGGGCGAGATCCAGTCGACCCAGGCCATCGTCGGGCCCTACGCCCTGCAGGACTTCAACCTGTTCTACCTGACCCGCTATGGCTTTCGGCCATCCAAGGTCGCCTTTCTGGCGCTGAACGCCTGGGGCGACGCCCAGGCGGGCGCCTGGCCGGCCAATGTCCCCGAGGCGGACCGCCGCGCCTACAGCTATGGGGAGATCCGCCAGTGGCTGGCGGTGTTCCTGCAGCGCTTCTTCGCGCAGAGCCAGTTCAAGCGCTCAGCCATGCCGAACGGCCCCAAGCTGTCCTCGGGCGGCTCGCTCTCGCCCCGCGGCGACTGGCGCGCGCCCTCCGACTCCGGTGCGGCGGTCTGGCTGGCGGAGCTGGCGGCCAATAGCCCTGAGCCCTAGACCGGCTCAGGCGATGTGAGCCTCGGCATAGGCCTGGGCGCCGCGGGTGAACACCCGATCCTCGGGCGCGATCACGTCGATGGCGATATCCGGCAGGATCTCCAGCCGCGCGTAGATCGGCGCGAAGTCCTGCAGGCTGTCGTCGAGCAACCGTTGCAGCGAAGGCAGCACGAAATAGACCTGCTGGAAGTCGTCGATCCGGTAGGGGGTGCGCATCACCCGC
>DATCFQ010000557.1:0-4448 GCA_036509495.1 Caulobacteraceae bacterium | reverse complement strand
GCCCAGTTCTAGAGTGACACCGCGGGAAAGTTCCGCGGCCGCTGTGCCGATCCTGGATGTTCTTGAAAGATCAGGAACTCGCGCCGGGTTTGCAAACGTAGGTCCAGTGGTCTCCGCCGCCAGCGCAGCCATGAGACGGGTACCTCTTGCGGCTTTCTTCTTCCAGAAACTCGGGGCGCACACAGCCACAAGGGCGGATATGTCCTGCAGAAGATATTCCAGTTGCGTTTCTTGTAGGGGAGAAATGTTGGAATCGTAGGTCGATGCCCAATACTTCGAAGCTAGAGTTCTGAGCTCATCTAGTTTTTGCTTTAGTTCCTCGGCAGTTCTATTAATGTGATCCCGTCCACCTTGATACCGCGCGTTGGCACGGGCGATGATCACACCGACAAAGGCTATTATTATGCCAGTTATTATAGAACCAAGAACGTTGCGTTGAATCCAATCTAGAGTTGCAATCCACCAGACTTCGCCCTGTTGAGCGACGTCTATGGTAACGTGGATGGAAGGTATAATCCCTCCGGACACGCTATCAGTCCCGACTGCGGTTCTTGGCCGCTGCCAACATAAACCTCGTGGCAAGCTCGATAAATGGCCACAACAGGGGTGACCTGGGCGCTTCAATTGTCACGTAGTTGCTGAGTTCGCCGACCGACCAGTCAGGGTGCATGCGCGCCAAGCCACCGAACGCCTCCTCGACAAAGGAGGTTGGCATTCCTGCCACACCGTCGAAATTGATCCGAAGTGGTTCGCGTTTTTGGATGGCTGTACGAGCGCGGGGCTCAAGGACGTCATCCCGAAACTCTTCACCGCTGAACTCACCGTCACGGCGGTAACGGCCACCCAGGAAGGGCGAGAACTCCTTGGCCACCATCAGCGCGTTCACGTCGATGCTCCTAGCTCGTTGGCCCCTGAGGGTAGCTTGAGCGTCCATTCAATTAGCGTCCCACAAAACGGAGCATCGTGAACCTTCTTCGCCACCTCGCGCTTACCGGAATATGTGACCTCTCCGTGGCCACTCAAGATACGCACGGAAGAACCTGTAAGTTCCGGGATCATTTTGCAGATCGCCCAGAGGCCATTTCCCCTACCCTCCCCGTCCGCTTCAGCCCGACCGGATTGCCGTTGGGAAAGAAATCGGCTCCGTCCATAGCGGATCGCCCCGGCGATGACATCAGCGTCGTTGAATTCGGGAGGACAGAACCGTCTCACCGCCTGAAAAAATGGTCTCTTTGGAAGCGTTGCCGGAATGCCCACGCCTTGGTCGTAGACCACGAACTGCAGCGTTTGGGTTCGCGTGTCGTATGATCCGGCCGCCCACCAACGCGGCACCGCCGGAAACACTGACGGAATCCGATCATCAGGGTAGGCGTGGTTCCTGACATTGTTGATGGCTTCCATAAGGGCTGCATAGGCGTAGACGCGCTGAGGATCGCGGCCAGCGGTGTCCGAAAGACTATCCAAGAGCCGATCGGCTATCCGGCCCTGAACCAATTCCTCGGACAGGAATTTGACGAACTTTACCGGACCGGCGTCAGGAAGTTCGTCGGGCCGAGCGGTAGCTTCAACTAGGTCATAGAATCCAAGCATGGCGAGGAGTGAGCGCACACCCTCTGCCCATTGCGCGTCAAGGATGGTCGGTTTGAATTTTGGATTCAGTAACAGCCCGCGATGGTACTCGGCAGTTAAAACTAGAGCAGCGTCAAGCTCTATCCGTCGCGTCGGGGTCAAATCTATTACAAGTTGCCTTAGACGGTCCGCCCTCGGTGGCTCGACGTAAAATGACCATCTATATTGATAGATTAGACCGAGGAATTTATCCCTACCCCGAGAAAGTGAAAGTTCTTCTGGAGCTGGTATAGTATAACACAGCACTCTCTGTCCAGATGAATATTGAATGTAGTTTTTTTGAGGCTCTATCCACGGGCTCTTAGCCTTATTCTCGTAGAGTGCCTGAATGGCGACTCGTCTATCCTGCGTAGCCTTTTGCTGCTTCGCCGATGGCCTGGGTGCCGGAGTGAAATTTACCTTTGAAGCGGTGTGACGCCGCTTTCTAAAGGTCGTACGTCGCTTCTGCGCTGACAATGCAGATCGACGCTTCCGGGACTTCGCGTGCTTCGTCTTTCGCAACTAACCCGCTTCCCGATCGGTATCATTCAGAGGCTCCTATCGCTGGTTGTAGCCCAGAGTCCAGCCGACGTGAGCCGGAACCCGCTGAGGAGACGTCCCCTGATGGCTCGCGAGTTCGGCCCGCTCAACCTGACGAGGACGAGCGGCCCAGACTGTGGCAGTACCCGCTTCACTAAAATTTTAGCCGCCCGCGCTTCGGTCGGCCCTGATGTCCAAACCGCCCCCTTCCCTCTATCCCTCCCCACCGTGCCCCGCCTCGAATTGATCGACAGCCTCGACGATCCCCGGATCGAGCCCTACCGCGAGGTCCGCGAGCGGGATCTCGTGGGGCGGCAGGGCCTGTTCATCGCCGAAGGCGAGGTGGTGCTCCGCCATCTGGTCGCGGGGGGTCGGTTCGCGATGGTGTCGGCGCTGGTCGACTCCAAGCGGCTGGAGAAGCTGGCGCCCATGTTCGCTCAGCTTGCGGACGAAGTTCCGGTCTTCCATGCGCGCCGCGAGGTCCTGGACGGGATCGCCGGGTTTCCCATGCACCGCGGGATCCTGGGGCTGGGTCGCCGCGACGATTCCGCCACCGTGGAGCAACTGCTGGCGAACCAGGGGCCCGCCGCCCTGCTGCTGGTGCTCTACGACATCGCCAATCACGACAATCTGGGCGCGATCTTCCGCAACGCCGCCGCCTTTGGCGTGGGCGGGGTGATCCTCGACGCCCATTGTTGCGATCCGCTCTACCGCAAGGCGCTGCGGGTCTCGGTGGGGGCCGCCCTGATCGTTCCGTTCGCCCGGCTGGCGCCGGGCGAGGACGCGCTGGCGCTCTTGGCGCGGCATGGGTTCGAGGCCATCGCCCTGACGCCCGGCGGCGGGGAGCGGCTCTCGGACCTTCGCCGCGCCGGCCGCATGGCGGTGCTGCTGGGCGCCGAGGGGCCGGGCGTGCCGGGCGAGGTGATCGCCAGGGCCCGCGCGGTGGGCGTCACCATGGCGCCGGGGTTCGACTCGCTGAACGTGGCGACGACCAGCGGCATCGTCCTGCACCATCTGGCCGCGCAAATCCGATCTTGAGTTTACACGTGTAGTCTTATGGACTACGACTGTCGTCTGAAGCGCCCGGACCGCCCGGGCGCCAGGGGGAGATCCAAGATGACGCCAGTCCCAGTCGCAGAGCGTTTGTCCATGATCGGGGTGGTGATCAACACCGCGCCGATCCCCAAGCTGATCATCCTGGCGCTGGCCCTGGCATCGATCACGGCGGTGGTGGTGTGCATCGGCAAGCTGGCCTCCGGGCCAAAGATGTCGGGCGGCTCGGCCTATCTGTCGGGCCTGAGGTTCGGCGGGCCGCTGGCGGGCCTGTTGGGCGCCGCCCTCACCGGCTTTCACATGGCCGTGGGGACCGCGAACATGGCCGGCGCCGTGCCGGCCAACATCCTGGCGCGCGGCTATGCCGAGATCATGCTCTTGATGGTGTTCGGCTTCTTCACCGGCGCGCTGGCGGTGGTCGCCAACTGGGCGGTGGAGTCGCGCATCGACCGCTCGGTGCTGAAAGCGTGAGCCAGGCGCCGCACATCACCGAGGCCGAGAGCGTGGTGATGGGGCCCTTGTGGCGGCTGGGCCCCCTGCCGCCGGCGCGGCTGATGGCCGAGGTCCGGGAGGTCCAGCCCTGGGCCGACACCACCATCAAGACCCTGCTCGGCCGGCTGGTCCAGAAGCGCGCGGTGCGCTCGGAGAAGCTCGACGGCGTGGTCCGCTACTGGCCGCTGCTGGAGCGCACCGACTATGTCCGCAGCGAGGTGCGCGGACTGCTGGACCGCCTGTTCGGCGGCGAGCCCGAGGCCCTGGTCGCCTTCCTGCAGAGCGAGGGATCGCGATAGACTGGGACGGCGGCGGCTGCCGCGGGGCGAGCGGAGATGCGGGCATGGCAGAGACACCGACGCCCGACGCGCCGTGGTCGGTCTCTTGGAGCGGCGAACAGGCCTTCCGGCTGCAAAGGTCGCTGGATTTCCCGGGCATGATGGAGCTCGATCAGAAGCAGGCGCCGGGCGAAGGCGAGCCGCTGTTCGCCATGGTGCATGTCACGCGCCAGCGGCGGGGGATGATCGACCTGCTCTGTCATGTGTGCGGCCAGCCGACGGACCGGCGCGACCGCTACATCTTCCCGGTCGCGTCAGGAGGCCTGGTGACCTTGCTCGACGGCTCCCAGCAGTATGGCTGCAACGTGCCGCCCATGCACCGCGCCTGCACGACCCGGGCGCTGGGCGCCTGTCCACATCTGGCCAGGGTTTCGGAGCGCCCTTTCCGGTGTTCCAACGACGAAGGCCGGCTGATCT
>DATCFQ010000556.1:0-4879 GCA_036509495.1 Caulobacteraceae bacterium | reverse complement strand
TGACCTATCCCTCCTACTACATCGTGCCCTTCCACTACCCGAACCCGGTGACCGGCAAGCCGTGGATCCCCGGGACCCAGCAGGCTGGCGCCTATGCCTCGCCGAGCCAGGTCTCGCTGGACAATCCGCGGCAGTGAAGCGGATCGGTCTTCAGTCTCTGGTCATCGGAGCGCTCGCGCTTGCGGTCATGGCGCTCGCCGCCCCAGCCGAGGCGGCGTCCAGTTGCGACCGCGCCTGCCTGGTCGCCCTCGCCGACCGCTATGCCGACGCCCTGGTCGCCCATGATCCGGCGCGCCTGCCCACCGCCCCGCAGGTGACGTTCACCGAGAACCTCGTGCCGCTGAAGTTCGGCCAGGAGGGCCTGTGGCGCACGGCCAACGGGCGGCGCGACTTCAACATCTATGCGGCCGACCCCGGGCGCGGCGACGTGGCCTGGATCGGCATCGTCAAGGAGAACGACACGCCGGAGATGGTCGCCGTGCGCCTGAAGGTGGTGAACCACCGGATCACCGAGGCCGAGACCGTGGTGGGGCGGGTGGGGCTGAGCGCGGCGGCCACGGTGGCTGGCCCGCGTCCGGACTTCGTCCGTATCGAGCCCCGGGCCACCCGGCGCTCGCGGGAAAAGCTGATCGCCATCGCCAGCTCCAACTGGGACGCGATGGAAAAGGGCGACGGATCGCTCGCCCCCTACGCCGCCGACTGCGAGCGCTACGACAACGGCCGCAAGACCACCAATGGTCCGTCGCCCGGGCCCGCGTCGGCGGGGTCAGAGCCTGCCGCCGCCGCCGGCAAGGACATCGGCGACCTCGGCTGCTTCGGCCAGATGAATTCCGGACGGTTCAAGAACGGCGCCAAGGTTGACCCGCGCCGGGTCTGGGCGGTGGACCGCGAGCATGGCCTGGTCATCGGCCTCTACACCCCCAACGTGCCGGGAACCGCGCGCCAGCTCACCCTGCGGGGTGGCCAGGTGCTGAAGATGGGCCCCGACGAGATGGCGCCCTTCACCATCGTCCAGGCCGAGATGTTCAAGATCGTCGACGGCCAGATCAGCCGCGTGGAAGTGGTCCTGGGCCCCCGCGTCCCCTTCGGCCTGCGCAGCCCCTTCGACATGCAGACGATCTGGGAGAAGCGATAAACCCCATCTCGTCATCCCGGACGGAGCCCGCAGGGCGGAGATCCGGGATCGGGCTGGGCGCCGGCGTTTGCGGCGATCCCGGATAAGCCACTCGCGCGGCTTTCCGGGATGACAACCGAGGGGCGACCGCCCCTACAGCCTCGACGCCCGGGTTTCCTTGCAGGTCATGAATTCAAGCAGCACCGGCGTGCCCTCCAGGGTCTTCTGGATGCCGCGCTTGATCGCCGGGACGATGTCCTCGGGCTTCCACACCCGCTCGCCATAGCCGCCGAGGGCCTTGGCGAAATCGGCATAGTTCCCGGAGATGTCGGTGGAGCGATACTTCTGCGTCGCCACCGGCATGACGTTCAGCTCGATGGCCATGGCCTCGTTGTTGAGCAGGATCGACAGGATCGGAATCCGCTCGCGGGCGGCCGTCTCGAAGTCCATGCCGGTGAAGCCGATAGCCGCGTCGCCCCAGACGTTGATGCAGAGCTTGTCGGGGCAGGCCAGCTTGGCCCCCATGGCCAATCCGAGCCCATAGCCGAGCTGGGTGGTCTTGCCCCAGCCGATGTAGCTGAGCGGGGCGGTGGTCTTCCAGAACGGCGAGAGCTGGTCGCGCGGCGAGCCGGCGTCGTGGGTGATGATGGTCTGGGCCATATCCACCGTGTGCTGCAGGTCCCAGAGCACGCGATAGGGGCTGAGCGGGGCATCGTTCGAAGTCAGGAGCGGCGTCCATTGCTTCAGCCACTCGGCCTCGACGTCCTTGATCTCCTTGGCCACAGCCGAGGCGTCGCGCGTCTGGCCCTTCAGCAGCCGGCCGCAGGCGTCGATCAGGGCCTGCAGGGTCAGCTTGGCGTCGCCGAGCAGGCCGTACTTGGTGGGCAGCAGCTTGTTGAGATCGGTCTCGTCCAGGGTGTTGTGGATCATCACCCTGCCAAGCGGCATTTTCACCCCGAACGAGGTGTCCGAGAAGCTGGCCCCGACCCCGAAGATCACGTCGGCGGCGTCCAGGAAGTGGCGCACCGGACCCGGGATCGCCGCCCCGCCCGAGCCGAGCGCCAGGGGATGGGTCTCGTCGAAGGCGCTCTTGCCCTCCAGGCTGGTGCAGACCGGCGCGGCCAGCAGCTCGGCCAGGGCCTTCAGCTCACCATAGGCCTCGGCCCAGTGTACCCCCTGGCCGGCATAGATCACCGGCCGCCTGGCCTCCACCAGCACTCTGGCGGCCGCCTCGACGTCATCGGGGGCGGGGCCGAACCGGGCGCGCAGCACCGGCTCATAAGCCAGGGGTTCGGGAACCTCCTCGTCGACCACGTCCCACGGGATCTCGACCAGGGCCGGACGCGGGCGGCCGTTCCTCAACTGGGTGAAGGCGCGGCGCAGGATGTTGGCCGTCTCGGCCGGCAGGTTGATCGGCTCGGCCAGCTTGGTGATCCCGGCCATCTGGACGGTGGCGTTGTAATTGTCCGGCACGTGCGCCAGGCGGCGGGCATAGCCCTGGGGCAGCACCAGCACCGGCACGGACTCACTATAAGCCTGGGCGACGCCGCCATAGGCGTTCTCGGTCCCCGGCCCGTGCTGCATGGCGAAGACGCCCATCTTCCGGCCGCGGGTCATGCGCGAATAGGCGTCGGCCATGTGCAGGCCGGTGCGCTCCTGGCGCACGATGACGGTGCGGATGTCGGCTTCGGCGGCGGCCTCCAGCACGGCGTTGCGCGGATAGCCGAACAGGATGTCCACCCCCTCGCGCTTCAGGATCTCCGCAATCGCCGCCGGAACCTTCATGTCGTCGCCTCTCCCGTTTGAGCGCCGTCCTACGCAATCCTAGGGCGGGGGGAAACCTCCTCTTCTTCCGCTCATCCCGGCAAAAGCCAGGGCCCAGGCTTTTTCGCTACCGGCGCCGGCGCCTTTCGATAAAACCCCTGGATCCCCGCTTTCGCGGGGACGAGCGGGGTAGGGATGGATCGGCCCGAGAAACTTACCGGCGGCGAGGCCATCGTTCGGGGTCTCGTGGACCATGGCGTCGACACCGTCTTCGCCCTGCCCGGCGTGCAGACCTATGGGCTGATGGACGCCCTGAAGCTGGCCGAACCGAAGATCCGCACCATCGGCGCCCGCCACGAGCAGGGCGTCGGCTACATGGCCTTCGGCTACGCCAAGGCCTCCGGAAGGCCGGGCGTGTGCTCGGTGGTGCCGGGGCCGGGGCTGCTCAACGCCTCCGCCGCGCTGCTCACGGCCTGGGGGGCCTCGACGCCGGTGCTCTGCCTGGCCGGCCAGATCGCCACCTCTTCCCTCGGCAAGGAGCGGCTGGCCCTGCACGAGATGCGCGATCAGCTCCTGGTGATGCGCCAGGTCTGCAAATGGGCCGAGCGGATCAGCCGGCCCGAAGACGCTCCCGGCCTGGTCGCCGAAGCCTTCCGCCAAATGCGTTCGGGCCGACCCGCGCCCACGGGGCTGGAGATGCCGTGGGAGGTGTTTACTCAGCGCGCCCCGGTCACGCCCCAAGCGCCGCTGGACCTGATCGCCGCGCCCGAACCTGACCTGGACCTGATCGCCGCGGCCGCCAAGCTGCTCGCCGGCGCCAGGAGCCCGATGATCTTCGTCGGCGGCGGCGCGCTGGAGGCCTCGCAGAGCATCACCGCCCTGGCCGAGGCGCTGCAGGCGCCGGCCGTGCCTTGGCGGAGCGGCCGCGGGATCGTCGACGAGCGCCATCCGCTGGGCTTCACCTGCGCGTCGGGCGCCAAGCTCTGGCCCGAATGCGACGTGGCCCTGGCCATCGGCACCCGCTTCGAGCTGCTCGACATGCGCTGGCGCTGGCGCCCGCCCGGCCTGAAGCTGATCCGCATCGACATCGATCCGGCCGAGATGCGCCGCCTGCCGGCCGACATCGGCATCGTGGCCGATGCAGACACCGGGGCGCGGGCCCTACTGGCCGCGCTCGGGCGCAATGGCCCCACGGTCGGCGACCGCCCCGCCCGCCTCGCCGAGGCCAAGGCCGCCACGGCCAGGGCGATCGAAGAGATCCAGCCCCAGCTCGCCTATCTGCAGGCGATCCGGGACGTGCTGCCCGAGGACGGCATCTTCGTCGACGAGATCAGCCAGATGGGCTTCGCCTCCTGGTACGGGTTCCCGGCCTGGCGCTCGCGCAGCACGATCAGCGCCGGCAGCCAGGGGACCCTGGGGTCGGGCTTCCCCAGCGCGCTGGGCGCCAAGGCGGCCTTCCCGGACCGGGCTGTGGTCTCGGTGACCGGCGACGGCGGCTTCCTGTTCGCCGCGACCGAGCTGGCCACCGCCGTGCAGTACGGCCTGAACGTCGTCACCATCGTTTTCAACAACAGCGCCTACGGCAATGTCCGCCGCGACCAGATCGAGGGCTTCGAGGGCCGCATCATCGCCTCGGAGCTGGTGAACCCCGACTTCGTTAAATTCGCCGAGTCGTTCGGCGTCCTGGGCCTGCGCGCGACCACGCCCGACGCGTTGCGCAAGGCCCTGGAACGCGCCTTCGCCGCCGGCGCCCCGGTGCTGATCGAAGTCCCGGTCGAACGCGGCTCCGAAACCAGCCCGTGGAAATTCCTGACTCCGAGGTTCGGCTGATGCATTCCATCGCTCTTGTCGCCGCCCTGGTCCTGGCCGCCGGGGCGCCGGCCCCCAAGCCCATCCCCAGGGACGCCCGGGTCTGGACCGCCGCCGAGGCGGCGCGGCCCGAGCAGCTTCGATTGCTGGAGCAGGCGGTCGACATCGATTCTGGCACAGGCGATGTGGTCG
>DATCFQ010000555.1:0-5276 GCA_036509495.1 Caulobacteraceae bacterium | reverse complement strand
GGCGTCGCTGCATCTGACCCTCCGGAGCGGCCTCTTGACCCTCGATCCGGTCGAGTTTCTCATGCCCCACGGGACGGTTTCCGGTCATGCCCGCATCGACGCCCGAGGCGCCGTCCCGCTCAGTCGGGTCGACTTCTCCATCAGCAACATGCGCATCGAGGACGTGCTGCCCCGGTTCCAGGGCGCGCCGCCGCTCGAAGGGCCGCTCGAGGCCCGCGCCACCCTGGCCGGCGCCGGCGATACCGTGCACAAGGCGGCGGCGGCCTCCAGCGGCCGCATCACCATCGCGCTTCCGGGCGGCCAGATGCGCCAGTCCTTGGCCGAACTGATGGGCGTCAATGTCGTGCCCGGCCTGTTCCAGCTACTTGCCAAGGACCCCAAACAGACCCCGCTCCGCTGCGCCATGATGGATTTCAGCGTCAGCCACGGGGTGATGACCGCCCGCCAGTTCGTGCTCGACACCGGCGTGGTGCTGACCACCGGCGAGGGAACCATCGACCTCGACGCCGAGAGCCTGAACCTGAAGGTCCAGGGCCACACCAAGAAGCCGCGGCTGGTGCGGATCATCGCGCCTTTCGACGTGCGCGGCCATCTGATCAAGCCCAGCATGAAGATCGAGACCGGGCCGGTGATCGCCCAGGCCGGGGCGGCCGTGGGCCTCGCCGCCGTGCTCTCGCCCCTGGCCGCCGTCCTGCCCTTCATCGCGACGGGGGGCGCCCACGACGCCGACTGCGCCGCGCTGCTCGCGCAAGCCCGTTCGGCGGGCGCGCCTGTGGGCCGGGCTCAGCTCGCAGCGGCGACGCCCGCCCGCCATTAGCCGGGTTTGACACCGCCCGGGGTCGACCGCGATAAGTCGCCGGGTCGGCGAAGGGCATTCGATGACGGCAGACCAGGGCGACGGGCCGTCCGGAGCGACGCCTCGCGCCGTCGATCCGGGACGCGTGTCGCGGCGCCGGCTCTACTATGTGGCCGGCTTCGATCCCGCGAGCCCGAAGAAATACCACCGCATGTTCAAGGCGGAGTCGGCGCTGCAGGGCGCCCTTACCGGCGCGCGGTACGAGGTGGGCGAGCTTCGCCAGATCGACGAGGTCACCTCGGGCTGGACGGTGCGGGCCGAACATCCCGGCGGCGCCCGGGTCGAGGTGGACTATCGCTTCCTGCACTGGTTCGACCTGGTCCGAGCGGCCTGGCCCAAAGACGATCTTGGCCTCTTCCTGGGGGCCTGCCGCGCGCTCAAGGACTACTATGCCAGCGGTCTCATGGCGCGCGCCAAGGCCGAGGCCCCGGCCGCCCACCTCGCCTCGCTGACGCCGGTGCTGATCGGCGGCCTCTATCTGGTTCTCTACGCCCTGGTCGTGGCGGTCCTGGCCGCCAGCGGCGCGGCGCTGGCCGCCGGATTGGGCCTGCCCTGGGCGCTCGGCGCCCTGCCGCCCCTGCTGCTGATCCTCGCCGCGCCCTGGGTCTGGACCCAGCTCGACAAGCTGCTGCACGTGGGCTGGCTGGCCCGCGGCATGATCGCGGTGACGCGGGCGGCGCGGGGCGAGATCCCCGAGTTCGCCGAGCGGGGCCGCGCCTTCGCCGGCGCCCTGGCCGAAGCGGCAAGGGAGCCGGGCCTCGACGAGATCCTGGTGGTCTCCCACAGCATGGGCGCCCAGCAGGCCGGCCGGGCGCTCGGCCGCGCCCTGATCGCCGATCCGGACTTCGCCCGGGGCGGGACGCCGGTGAACTTCCTGAGCCTGGGCTCGCTGCTGCCGTTCTATTCGATGACCGCCGAGGCGGACGCGCCCTACCGCGAGGAGATGGCGGCCCTGACCCGGGCGGACTGGATCGGCTGGGTCGATGTGACGGGCCCGAGCGATCCGGGCTGCGCGGCGTCGCTGCACCCACTGGCCGGCCTCGGCCTGGACGAACTGGCGGGCCGGCCCGACCGGAGATCGCCCCGCTTCCACCTGCTCCTGACGCCCGAGACCTACCGCAAGCTCAAGCGCCAGCCGCTCGAGTTCCATTTCCATTATCTGAAGGCGGCGGAGATCCCCGGCGACTATGACTTCTTCCGCCTGACCACCGGCCCCGAACCCTTGACCGCCTGGCGCCGCGAGATGGCCGCATGACCGAATTCGTCCCGCCGCGCCCGCCCGTCCTGCCCAAGAAGGCGAGCCTGCTGCAGCACCTGCAGCACGGGCTGCGCTCGGGCATCGGCATGTTCCTGTCGACCAGCTATCAGGACGTGCGTGTCGGTCGCCATCCGATCCCGACCATGCCCAAGGGCGAGCGGCGCTGGCTGTTCACGGTCAGGACGCCCGAGCTGATCCGCGAGGTCCTGGTCCGCCGCGCCGGCGACTTCCCCAAGAGCGCGCTGATGGACGACATGCTGCGCGCCCTCACCGGCTACAGCATCTTCGTCTCCAACGGCGAGGCGTGGCGGCGGCACCGGCGGCTGATGGATCCGGCCTTCGAAGGCGCCCGCATACGCGCGGTGTTCCCGATGATGCAGGATGCGGTGGACGCCTGCGTGGGGCGGATCGCGGCGCACGTGGACGGTCCGGATGGGGCCCAGCCCATGGCGATCGACGTGGAGATGACCCACTACGCCGCCGATGTGATCTTCCGCACCATCTTCTCCGAGCCCATGCCCGCCGAGAGCGCCCGGCGCTTCTTCAAGGCCTTCGCCGTCTTCCAGGAGATCGCCTACGCCCACGGCATGCTGAAGCTGGCCAGGGTCCCGACCTATCTGCTGCCCGGACACTGGCGGGCCAAGTCCGCGGCGCGGGTGATCCGCAAGATCCTGGCGGACCCGATCAAGCGCCGGCTGAAAGCCATCCGCCGGGGCGAGCCCACGCCCCAGGACGACATCATGGCCAGCCTGGTGACCACGGTGGATCCTGAGACCGGCACGGGCTTCGACGACGGCGAACTGCTGGATCAGATCGCCATGCTGTTCCTGGCCGGCCACGAGACCTCCGCTACGGCCATGGCCTGGTCGCTCTATCTCTTGGCCAATTGCCCGCACGTGCAGGAGCGAACCCATGAGGAGGCGACCAAGGTCTTCGGCGACGGGCCGCCCGCCTTCCAGCACATGAAACGGCTGGCCTTCACCCGCGATGTGTTCCGCGAGGCCATGCGGCTCTATCCGCCGGTCGCCTTCGTCGCCCGCGATCCCATCCAGCATGAGACGCTCGGAACGCGCGAGATGGATCCGGACTCGGTGATCTTCGTCTCGCCCTGGCTGATGCACCGGCACGCCAGCCATTGGGACAAGCCCGACAACTTCGATCCGGACAGGTTCGGGACCCCGAACGGCGAAGAGGGGCTGAAGTGCGCCTATCTGCCCTTCAGCATGGGGCCCCGGGTCTGCGCCGGCGCGGCGTTCGCCCTGCAGGAAGCGACCCTGCTGCTGGCCGAGCTCGAGCGGCGCTTCCGCTTCCTGCCCGCCCCCGGCCACACGCCCATCCCGGTGGCGCGTCTGACCCTGCGCTCGGAAAATGGCGTGCCGCTGATCGTGGAGCGGCGCTGATTCGGCGTGCTAAGAGTCCGGCCATGCCCCTGAGACTCGAACCCGGCGCGCGCCTCGTGGCGGCCACCCACAATCCCGGCAAGGCGCGCGAACTGCACGCGCTGCTGGACGGCCGCTTCCAGGTGATGTCGGCCGGCGAGCTGGGCTTGGCTGAACCGGACGAGCCGGAAACCACCTTCGCCGGCAACGCCATGATCAAGGCCCGCGCCGCAGCCAACGCCAGCGGCCTGATCGCCCTGGCCGACGATTCGGGGATTTCGGTCGCCGCCCTGGGGGGCCAGCCGGGGGTGCACTCGGCCCGCTGGGCGGGCCCCGAGAAGGACTTCGCCATGGCCATGCGCCGGGTCGAGGAGCGGCTCAACGAGGCCGGGGCCGACGATCTCACCGCCTGGTTCACCAGCGCCCTGGCGGTGGCCTGGCCGGACGGGCCGGTGGTGGTGGTCGAGGGCCGCATCGACGGGCTGCTGACCTTCCCGCCGCGCGGGGCCCTGGGCTTCGGCTACGATCCGATCTTCGTGCCCGAGGGCTACGATCAGACCTTCGGCGAGCTGGCCAATGACATCAAGGACCGCATCAGCCACCGCGCCCGGGCGTTCGAGAAACTGAAGGCGGCGCTGTTTTGACCCCGGGTCCCGCGCGGACCAGGGCGCGCCCGCCGCCGCGGCCGCGTCTCCCGGACGCCGAGCCGCTGGCGGTTTACGTCCACTGGCCCTACTGCGCCCGCATCTGCCCCTATTGCGACTTCAATGTCGTTCGCGACCGTGGCCGGACTGAGCAGCAGGCGATGCTGGCCGGGGCGATCCTGGCCGACCTGCAGGGCCACCGCGCCCTGACCGGCCCGCGCCGGCTGGTCTCGATCTATCTCGGCGGCGGCACGCCATCGCTGATGCCGCCCGAATGGGCCGAGGCGATCATCGGCATGGCGAGGGACCTGTGGCCCACCGAAGGGTCCGTTGAGGTGACGCTGGAGGCCAATCCCACCGATGCGGAGGCCGGCCGCTTCGCCGCCTTCGCCGACGCGGGGGTGAACCGGCTGTCGCTGGGCGTGCAGGCCATCGACGACCAGGCCCTGGCCTTCCTCGGCCGCAACCACACCGCCAAGGAAGGAATCCGCGCCGCCGCCATCGCCCGGACCGCCTTCCCGCGCCTGTCGCTCGACCTGATCTACGCCCGGCCGGGTCAGACGCCTTGGGCCTGGGCCGCCGAGCTGGAGACAGCCACCGCCTTGGGGGCCGAGCATCTGTCGCCCTATCAGCTGACCATCGAGACGGGGACCGCCTTCGGCAGGGCGGTGGGCCGCGGCCAGTGGACTCCCCCCGATCCCGACACGGCGGCGGCGATGTACGAGGTGACCCAAGAGGTGCTGAGCGCGCGGGGCTTCGAGGCCTATGAGGTCTCCAATCATGCCAGCGGCGAGGCCGCCCGCTCGCAGCACAATCTCGCCTATTGGCGTGGCTCGGACTACGTCGGAGTCGGCCCCGGGGCCCATGGCCGCCTGGCGCTGGACGGGGTGCGGACCGCGGTCCGGGCGGCGGCCAGACCGGCCGACTACATCCAGGCGGTGCGCGCATCCGACGTCGGCTGGGCCGAGCGGGAGAGCCTGAGCCGGCGCCAGGTCGCCGAGGAGCGTCTGCTGACCGGCCTTCGGACCCACGAGGGCGTCGCCCTGGCCGAGCTCCTGCCGCTGGGTCTGGTCCCCTCGCACCCGGCGCTTCAGGCGCTCACCGACGCAGCGTTGCTGCGCCTGGACGGCGGACGGCTG
>DATCFQ010000554.1:0-2005 GCA_036509495.1 Caulobacteraceae bacterium | reverse complement strand
GGCGGAGTATTTCGAGGCGCCGGCCAGCCGGCGGCCGTTGTAATTGATGCCCAGCCCGCCGCCATTTGGGAACTTGTTGTAGTAGGCGTCGAGATAGCCGCCGTTGGCGAACAGGTCGAGGCCCGGCAGCGGCGTCCAGTTCAGTTCCACCTCCGCGCCGCGGCTAGTGGCGCTGGCGGCGTTGCTGACCACGAAGGAGACGCCGGTGTTGATCTGTTCCTGCTTGTTGCTGAAGTCGTAGTAGAAGGCGGCGAGGTTGGCCGTCAGCCTGTGGTCGAACATTACGGCCTTGAACCCGACTTCATAGTCGTTGAGGAACTCCGGCTTGAAGGACAGGCCGTTCACCGCGACGTTGAATGGCGGCGAGATGACATCCGACTGGAAGCCGCCAGACTTGAAGCCGCGTGAATAGCGGACGTAGCCGACCTCATCGGGGGTGAACGCGTACGAGAGGTTAGCTTCGCCGCTGGGCGCCGAGCCGCTGTAGTTCGAGGTGGTGTGCGGGATCGGCTCGGCGAAGGAGAAGATCACGTGCAGCGGCGCGATGATCGGGCTGAGCTGTGTGGGTTCCTGGGTATAGTCCAGGTGTTTGGTTTCGCTGGTGTAGCGGATGCCGCCGGTGAACTTCAGCTTGCTGGTGACGTCGTACTTGACGCTGACGAAGCCGGCGATGCTGGAACTGTGGATCAGGGCGTCGGTGTCGGACCGCTCCGAGAAGGTCGAGGGCAGGACGGCCGGGAACGGCGCCCCGAACAGCGCAGTCGGGAAGCCGGAGCCGACGTGGATGTGAAAAGTGTCATGGTCGGTCTCGTTGTCGTAATAGAGGCCGGCGATCCATGAGAACCTGTTCCCGGCGGGTGAGGTTATGCGGACCTCCTGGCTGAAGCGGTCGACATTCTCCAACTGGCCGGTGTCGAAACCGTCCAGCGGGCCGCCGTCCTGGTCCAGATCGAAGTCGCTCTCGATGCGCCTGTAGGCGGTGATCGAGGTGAAGGCATAGTCGTCCTTGACGTACTCCACCTTGGCGGACGTCCCGTAGAGCGTCCGCTCGACCACGGGCGGTGTATTGACGTTGACGATGCGGTCGCGGGGATTTTGCGGCCCCACCGTGTTGAAGGGCGGGAAGGGGAGAATGTTGCCCCTGATCGTCGATTGGGTTTCGTTCTGGCCGGCGGTGTCCTGCTCGCGATACCCGTCGGCGCGCAGCTCGACGGTGAGATCGGTGATCGGGTGCAGCACGACCATGATGCGCGCGCCGCCGTCGTTCAGGCTGCCAAGCCTCTGGTGCAGCAGCGGATCGTTGATGTAACCGTCGCGCCGCTGATAGCTGCCGGTAAGCGAGACCAGGAGCTTGTCCTCGATGATCGGCCCGGCAATGGTCGCGCGGGCCTGCACGAAGTTCAGGCTGCCGTACTCGAAGTCGCCCTTGGCCACGAACTGGTCGGTCGGCCGTTGCGTGGTGATGTTGATGACGCCGGCAATGGTGTTCTTGCCATAGAGCGTGCCTTGCGGCCCACGCAGCAGCTCGACGCTGGAGACATCGGCCAGCACCGTGTCGAAGGCGCGGTCGCGGCCCATGAAAACCTCATCGACGTTCACCCCGACGTCCGGCGGAAAGCCGGAGCCCGCGGAGGCCGACGAGATCCCGCGGATCGTGAAGCCGGCGAAGAAACTGCCGCCTCCGTTCACGTTCGGCATCTTCTGGGCCAGCTGGGTCAGGTCGCCGATGTTCTTGACGGCGATGTCCCTGGCGGTGTTGACGGTGATCGAGATTGGCACGTCGACATTGCGCTGAACCCGCTTCTGGGCGGTGACGATCACGTCGCCGCCCCCGGTCTCCTTGGCCACCTGACTGGTCGGCGGGGTGGTCGAGCCGTCCACGGCCTGGGCGTAGGCGGGAGCGGCGAGCGCGGTGGACGCCAGCAGCGAGCAGACGACAAGCCTGCGATCGGAGACGAGTCTCCGCGAAATACCAGACAGCATCGGTCTTCCCCCTCTTGTCGAG
>DATCFQ010000553.1:0-2050 GCA_036509495.1 Caulobacteraceae bacterium | reverse complement strand
AGCAGCGCTGCCTCTGTTGGCGACAGTCATTGCGCCAACCCGGGCCCTCTCGGCGACAGTAGCGGGCGCGTCGTTAGTGTCCCTGGCCGCGCTGGGCGCCACAGGCGCACGGATCGGCGGCGCAAGGGTGCTGCGGGGGACCGTGCGGGCCATGTTCTGGGGAGCCCTGGCGATGGCGACTACAACCGGGATCGGGGCGCTGTTCGGTGCACGTTTGGCAGGCTGACCCGCGGGAAGCGATGGTTCAGATCCGCCCCCAATGCGGGTTTTCCGGCATTCCCCCGGGCCCCGAGGGGCCGGTCCTCGCCCTCCACAGCTCGCGGCATTGCGAGGGTATATGCAGCACCAACATGGGGTGGTTTTCAGTTCAGAAGGCAACTGGTCGCGTATTGGAGTGGGATATGGCCGAAGAAGGGCTTGGGTCGCCGGTCAAGGCTTATCCGCAAGGTCCGCTCACCACCCGTCTGCGACGTTCGTTTAGTCCGCTTGTGGGGGCCGCACCTGCGCCTTAGCGTCGCCGCATGTGCAACCACTATTCCAGCTCCGGCCGCTGGCGGGACGAAATGGGGGAGTTCAGCCAGCTCCGGCTTCCGATCTTCGACCATGCCGGCGCGCGCCCAAATGTGCCGACGCACGTCTATCCCGGCCGCATGGGCGAAATCCTGAAGGTCGAGGGCGACAAGCTGGCGGCGTCGGCCGCGAGCTGGCGGTTGATCCCGAAGTGGTTTCGAGGTTCGACCAAGGACTTCGAGAAGAAGTGGCGGGGCTGCAATAACGCCAGGTCGGAGGGGATCGCCGGCTCGGCCATGTTCAAGGGCTCGCTGGCCAATCGCTGCCTGATCCCGGCCGACGCCATATTCGAGTACGCCGCCGAGCCCGGCTCGGACGGGAAGAAGGTCGAATACGAGTTCCGACCGGTCGATGGGCGCCCCCTTTGGATCGCTGGTCTTTGGGAAGCGTCCGCGCCCTCAGACGGGCCGCAGACGACCTATGCGATGGTCATGACGGCGGCCGGCCCCGACGCGCTGTCCATCGGCCACCAACGGTCCCCGATCTTCCTGGGCCGCGAGCGCATGGCCGATTGGCTCAATCCGTCGAGCGATATCCAGAGCTTCGCGATGCCGCCTGCCGGAGGCACGTTCGAGTTAGAGCCAGCCCGCAAGACGAGCTAGGCCGTGGCCCTCTGCGCTTAGGCTCCGGCCCTTGGCTATGGCCATCAGCTCATCGCACCGCTGAACATTAGGGTTGAAGCGAATCGCCGACGAGTGATTCGATCAACTTTGTGCTGTCCGAAGACGATTTTCGACCTAGGGCCGCCTTGTCCGGCCCCGAACTCGATCCGGCCCAATGGCTAAGCGCTGAGGCTGCGCGAACCGCTGTCCTGGCTGTGCCGGGACGCGCTTGGGGCAGACAGGTCACTATCGCCACGCGCGCCGCAGAGGGCTATCTCCACGCTTGGGCGGAGTCCTACCGAGTTGGCGAGACGCGATGGGGCGGATGCGAAATCCCCGCCGCATTTTGGGTCGAACAGGGCGGCGGAGACCAAGATAGTTGGATCCTCGGCAATTTCTCGACTGTAGCCCGAGGGGGATTCGCACTGGAGGCCAGGGGAGTCAGGTTCTATCTGCCCGAACTGGCGATGGTCTTCCCAAACGCATTTCGTCGCCGGAACGCGGTCAACACTCCGCCTACAAGCTCCGCCAAAACTAAGTCCAAGGGCGGTCGGAAGATGTCAGCGAGTTGGCCGCAGTGGGTCGCGGAACTCGTCGCCTACGTCCATGAACAAGGTTTTCCGCCGGGCCAGGGGTCGGACGGAACTGACGTCGTCATCAACGCAGTCGCAGACCAACTGGCGCACAAAGGTTTGGAGGGGCTGTCGCGGTCGACGGTCCAGGAGACAGTGCGCGCCGTGCTCCTGAGAAGCCGTGAACCACCAGCCCGGAAGAGATAGTTTCCGGCACTTTCCGGCCCATTCCGGCAGAGGACTCAGCGAAACAGCTGAAGCTTGTTCCCGTGCTTGCTGGCGCGCGCCAGCGTTCAGAGGAACAAG
>DATCFQ010000552.1:0-5759 GCA_036509495.1 Caulobacteraceae bacterium | reverse complement strand
CCCCCCTGGCCATCGCGGGCGACCGCCTGTTCGTGAATCGCATCGCCGGCGGCCCGAGCCAGGTGACCATCACCGACCTGGACGGCGGCCATCCATCGAAGCTGGCCCTGCCTGAGATCGCCTCGGTCAATGAGATCGACGCCCTGCCCAAGGGGGGCGCCCTGTTCGACGTGGTGACCTATCTGGAGCCGGCCCGCTTCATGCGCTGGGACCGCATGAGCGGCCGCACCACCCGCACGGCGCTGAAGATGACCTCGCCGATCTCCTTCGCCGACGCGGAGGTGCGCCGGATCTTCGCCACCTCCAAGGACGGGACCAAGGTCCCGATCAACGTCATCGCCAGAAAGGGCCTCAAGCTCGACGGCAGCCATCCGGTGCTGCTGTACGGCTATGGCGGCTATGGGGTGAACCAGTCGCCGGGTTTCGGCGGCTCGAAGATCCGCATCTGGCTCGACGCCGGCGGCGTCTGGGCCGAGGCCAATATCCGCGGCGGCGGCGAATACGGCGACCGCTGGCACCAGGAAGGCATGCTGACCAAGAAGCAGAACGTCTTCGACGACTTCGCCGCGGCTGGCCGGACCATGATCAAGGACGGCTACACCAACCACGACAAGCTGGGTTTCCTGGGCGGCTCCAACGGCGGCCTGCTCATGGGCGCGATGATCACCCAGCATCCGGACCTGCCCAAGGTGGTGGTCTCGCAGGTGGGCATCTACGACATGCTGCGGGTCGAGCTGGACCCCAACGGCGCCTTCAACACCACCGAGTTCGGCACGGTGAAGGATCCGGCCCAGTTCAGGGCGCTCTACGCCTATTCGCCCTACCACCACGTGCAGGCGGGCGCGGCCTATCCGGCGGTGCTGATGATGACCGGCGCCAACGACGGCCGGGTCAATCCGATGCAGTCGCGCAAGTTCACCGCCGCCCTGCAGGCCGCCACCAGTTCGGACGCGCCGATCCTGCTTCGGACCACCCAGACCGGCGGCCACGGCATCGGCGCCTCGCTCGACGAGCAGATCGCCCAGGCCACCGACCGCAACATGTTCCTGTTCGACCAGCTCGGCATGGACGCGCAGGCGGCCGGGAAGTAGCCGCCGGACCTTGCGCGGCGGTCTCAGCCGCCTAGACAGGGCGGCTCTTATGAGGGAGTCCGTCATGCGTCTCGAAGCCCTGTCGATCGGCCGTAACCCGCCCCACGACGTCAACGTGGTGATCGAGGTCCCGATCGGGGGAGAGCCGATCAAGTACGAGATGGACAAGGCGTCCGGCGCCCTGGTGGTCGACCGCTTCCTGCACACGCCGATGCGCTATCCGGGCAACTATGGCTTCATCCCGCACACCCTGTCGGGCGACGGCGACCCCTGCGACATGATCGTGGTCAATACCCGGGCGATCGTACCAGGCGCGGTGATGAGCTGCCGCATCGTCGGCGTGCTGCTGATGGAGGACGAGGGGGGCGGCGACGAGAAGCTGGTCGGCGTCCCGTCGAGCTGGCTGACCAAGCGCTATGACTCGGTCCAGGACATCACCGACCTGCCCGAGATCACCCTGCAGCAGATCGAGCACTTCTTCGCCAACTACAAGGCGCTGGAGCCGGGCAAGTGGGTGAAGATCCTGCGCTGGGGCGGCGCGGAGGAGGCGCGCGGCCTCGTCCTGGAAGGCGTCGAGCGGGCCAAGGCCGAGCAATGACGGCAAGGGTCCCTGACGATCAAACCATGCGTTGACGTCGGCCGGGACTGCCGATCATGTCCTCGGCTCGGACAAGAAACCGGAGGAAAGCTCATGAACAAACCGATCACCCACTTCGGCCGCGAAGCCCATGTGCCGGTGCAGAGCTATCTCCACACCACGGTGCCGACCTTCCGCTTCGAGGCGGAGATCTATGACTGCGAGGTGGTCGGCGAGGTTCCCAAGGAACTCTCGGGCAGCTTCTTCCGCTGCGGCGGCGACACCCTCTATCCGACCCTCGAGAACGACAACCTGAACAACGGCGACGGCGTGCTGGCCGCCTTCCACTTCCAGGACGGCTACGTCGACTTCGTCCAGCGCTATGTGAAGACCGAGCGGTTCCTGCTGGAGCGCAAGAACCGCCGCCGGCTCTATGGCCTCTACCGCAACGCCTATACCGACGACGCATCCACCGCCGGGACCGACCGGGACAACACCGGCAACACCACCGCCTGGACCCACCACGGCAAGCTGTTCGCCCTGCGCGAGGACTCGATCCCCTATGAACTCGACCCCATCACCCTGGAGACCAAGGGCTTGGCCGCTTTCAGGGACCAGCTCCGCAGCAAGACCATGACCGCCCATCCCAAGCTCGACCCGGTGACCGGCGACTGGTGGAGCTATGGCCAGTTCTCCGAGAAGCGCTTCGAAGGCGAGATGTCGCTGCACGTCATCGACAAGACCGGCAAGGTGATCCGCGAGGAGGAATTTCAGCTGCCCTATCCGGGTATGACCCACGACTGGGCGGTCACCCGCGAGCACGTGATCTTCCACCTGTGGCCTCTGACGGTGGACGTCGACCGGATGAAGGCGGGCGGCGACTTCTACGCCTTCGACAACGACTTGGTCCCCATGTTCGGCATCATGCCGCGCGAAGGCACGACCGCCGACCTGCAATGGTTCGAGGTGCCGGACGGGGCCATCGCCCACTTCATGAACGCCTTTACCGAGGGCCGGAAAGTACACGTCGATGGCGGCACCCACTCCGGCCATTTCTTCACCTTCTTCCAGGAGGCCCACGGCCGTCCGGCGACGGAATTCCGCCCCGGGACCTTCTCGCGGATCAGCTTCGACCTCGACACCGGCGAGGTGTCCACGCGACCGCTGACCAACGGCCTGGGCGGCGGCATGCCGGAGATCGACGACCGCTTCGCCATGCAGCGCTACCGCTATGGCTATTCCACCAGCCGCACGGGCCTGATCCGCTACGACACCGAAACGGGCGGCCGGCAGGAGTACGTCACCGACGGCGCCGCCCAGGAGCCGGTCTTCGTGCCCCGCAGCCCCGACGCGCCGGAAGGCGACGGCTTCCTGCTCTCGGTGGTGACCCGGCCCGACAATCGCTCCGACCTGGTGATCCTGGACGCCCAGGACATCGCCGCCGAACCCTTGGCCACGGTGCGCCTGCCCTTCGGCCAGCCGTGGCTGTTCCACGGCTGCTGGATGGACGCCCCGGGCGGCGCCAGCCTGCCGCGCTGACGCGCTCCAGGCGCGGGGAGGGGGAGCCGATGACGATGCCATTTCGCTTGGCGGGCGCGTGCGTCGCCGCAGGCTTGGCGCTTGTCGGACACTCGGCCCTGGCCGCACCGCCCCGGCCGGCGCTGCAGACCCGCGCCGGCGCCTTCACGGTCGAGCGGCCGACCCTGGTCTCGCTGGGGTTCGAATGGCGGATGGAGGGCGACGACAACCGCAACGCCCGCGTCGAGGTCAGCTACCGCAAGCGCGGCGAGAGGGCCTGGCGCCAGGGCCTGCCGCTGCTGCGGCTCGAGGGCGAACAGGTGCCGGGCGGACGGCCGCGCAACAGCGACGTCGGCGGCTACTTCCACTATGTCGCGCCCGACATGTTCGCCGGCAGCCTGCTGAACCTGGAGCCGGGGGTCGCGTACGAGTGCCGCCTGGTGCTCAGCGATCCCGATGGCGTGCGCGGGGAGGCGGTGAAGCGGGTGGTCGTCCGGACCCGCAGCGTCCCCCACGCCGCGACGGGCGGCCGGGTCTTCAACGTCTATCCCTACGGCTATGCCGGACCCAAGGCCGAGCCGGCCTTCACCGGCCTTCTGGCCGCCTACTTCATGGGCTCGGACCAGTCGGACCATTCCAACGCCTTCCCGCCCCGGGTGCGGCCGGGCGACACCATCCTGGTCCATGCCGGCGTCTACAAGGACAACCGCTTCGCCTATGGCGGCTTCGACCCCAAGTTCGGCGGCTACGGCACGCCGTTCGACGGGACCTATTATCTGACTGAAAGCGGAACCCCCGATCGCCCCATCGTGATCAAGGCAGCCGGCGACGGGGAGGCGGTGTTCGACGGCGACGGCAATCAGACGCTGTTCAACCTGATGGCCGCCAACAACACATGGTTCGAAGGGATCACGGTGCGCAACACCAATGTTGCCTTCCTTTTGGGGCAGAAGGACATCGCCGGGGCCAGCGGCTTCACCCTGACCCGCTCGCGCCTGATCGACATCGGCCGCGGGGTGCAGGACGACTGGGCCGGTTCGAAGGACTTCTACATCGCCGACAACGTCTTCATCGGCCGCCACGACCGGTCCCGGCTGCAGAGCTGGTTCCGGCCCGAGGTCTGGGGCAAGTTCCCGGGTTATCCCGCCCCGATCACCTCGGAATATGCGGTCAAGGTCTACGGCCAGGGCCACGTGATCGCCTACAACTACGTCGAGGCCTGGCACGACGGCATCGACGTGGCCACCTACGGCGCGCCGAGTTCGGACCCGGACAAGATCCCTTCGTCGATCGACTTCTACGGCAACGACATCACCAACGTCGCCGACAACTGCATCGAGGCCGACGGCTCGGCCCACAACGTGCGGGTCTTCCGCAATCGCTGCCTGAACTCGGCCCAGGGGGCGCTGAGCGCCCAGCCGATCTTCGGCGGCCCGGCCTATTTCTTCCAGAACCTGGTCTACAACGCCACGACCGGCGGCCCGTTGAAGTTCGTCGACACGCCGGCCGGCGTGCTCGTCTACCAGAACACCTTCTTCGGCGAGAGCGCCCTGTTCGGCCCTGCGGCCAATGTGCACTTCCGCAACAACCTGATGATCGGCGACGGCTGGGCCGATGCGGTGTTCGCCCCGTCCACCTCCACCAACTATTCGAGCTCCGACTACAACGGCTTCCGGCTGAACGCCGGGGCCAAGACCAGCTTCGGCTGGACCTCGCCGCCGGCCGGGGTCCGGGCCGACTTCAAGGGGCCGCTGGAGAAGCGGACGTTCGCCACCCTGGAGGCCTTCGCCAAGGCGACCGGCCAGGATCCGCACAGCGTGCTGGTCGACCTCGACATCTTCGTCAAAGCGTCCCTGCCGGATCGCTCAGATCCGCAGCGACTATACCGCCCGGCCGAACTGGATTTCCGCCTGAGGCCTGGCTCGGCCGCGATCGACCGGGGCGTCCCGCTGCCGACCATCAACGACGGCTACACCGGCAAGGCGCCCGACCTCGGCGCCTATGAACTCGGCGCCCTGCCGCCGCACTACGGGCCGCGCGACTGGCCCACAGGTTCGAGCGCCGAAGCGCCATAGGCCGCAGCGAGATCCTTCGGATAGGGCGGCGGCTCGTCGGTGCCCCAGAAAGGCTGGTGACAACCGTCGCAGGTTTCGTCGAACTGGCTCGAGACCTCGTAGACGGTCTTGATGTCCTTGCGGTGCGCCGCCTGAAGGATGGCGTCGCCGGCGTCCGCCAGGGTGTTCAGATGCTGGATGAAGAGGGCGGGGTGGGCGTCGATCAGCGCCTGCACCTGCTTGGCGCTTGCCGCGTCCCAGGTGCGCTTGTCGCCCTCGTGCGAGGCGCCCTCGCCCATGATGATCTCGCCGGGGGCCGCGACGGTGATGTGCGGGGCCTTGGCCAGCAGCCGGGCGCGATCTCGCAACTTCCGGCCGGCCTTGGCCAGCCTGATCCAGTCGGCCGGCGAGATCTTTTCGGCCACCAGTCCGTCGCCCCGGTCGTTGAAGGCGCGGCTGGAGATGTCCCAGATGGTCTGGGTCTGGGGCGACATGACCTGGGTCATGCTCTCGTTGACG
>DATCFQ010000551.1:0-2873 GCA_036509495.1 Caulobacteraceae bacterium | reverse complement strand
CCGCACGGCCGAGGCCTCCCTGGCCCAGAACCGGCTGAGCCAGCTGCAGACCTATGTCTCGCTGTGCAAGGCGCTCGGCGGCGACGCCGAGGCGGCCGGCTTGCCGTCGCCTAGCTGAGGGCCTGATAGGCCGCGCGCTGGAAGTCGATCACGGCCCTGGCCCCGGGCATGCGGGGCGGGGCGCCGGCCTGGGGCGGAGGCGGCGTGCAGGCCTGCAGCCAGATCAGCACCGCATCCCTGGCCGGATCGGCCTGCCACCAGCCTCCGAAGCCTCCGGGCCAGCCGAAGGCGCCGACCTCGCCTGCGCCCATCATCGCATTGGCCTGGGCGTCCATGACCACCGACACGCCGAGACCGAAACCTCGGGCGGCGAACAGGGGCATGCCCATGAAGGTCATCTGGCGCTGGGCCGCAGTCAGGCGGTTGGCGGTCATCAGCCGGACGGTCTCAGGTTTCAGCAGTCGCCCGCGCTCGCTTTCGCCGCCCCGCGCCAGCGTGCGGGCGAAGGCCAGGAAATCGTCGGCGGTCGAAACCAGGCCCTGGCCGCCGGAGGCATAGGCGCCCGGCTGGGGCGCGGTGAACCAGGCGATCGGCGCCGGGGTGAACTCGCCGGCGGATGGTGACTGGACGTTGGCGACGAACCGCTCGCGCTTGTCCGGGGGCGCCCAGAAGCCGGTGTCGGCCATGCCCAGCGGCTCGAACAGCGCCTGGCGCATCACCTCCTGCAAGCTGCAGCCGGCCGCGCGGCCAAGGATGAAGCCCAGCACGTCGATCGAATGGCCGTACTCGAACCGTTCGCCGGGCGCGCAGGCCAGGGGCAGGGCGGCCAGGGTCTTCATCCAGGCGTCGGGATCCATGGCGCTGTCGATGCCGAAGCCGAAGGTCCGCATCAGCTCGCCCGCCAGCGGCCCGCGCGAGGTGAAGCCATAGGTCAGGCCCGAGCGGTGGGTCATCAGGTCCTCGACCGTGATCGCTCTGGGCGCGGGATAGGTCTCGTCGAGCGGGCCGTCGGGCCGTTTCAGCACCCGCATGTCGGCGAACTCCGGCGCCCATCGGGTGATCGGATCCTCCAGGCGCAGCCTGCCCTGCTCCATGAGCCTGAGCGCCACCGCCACGGTCACCGGCTTGGACATGGACGCGATCGGGAAGATCGCCTCGCGCTGCATCGGCCGCCGGGTCAGGGTGTCGGCTAAGCCGGCCGCATGCAGATCGACGATCCGGCCGCCCTGCCAGACCAGGGCGACCACGCCTGGAACATCGCCGGTCTCGATCGCGGTCGTGGCGGGCGAGCGCAGGCGTTCGATCGCCGAGGTCATGCCGGTCTCGAGAGCACGACGCCGCGCTCGCGGGCGATGCGCCGGACCATGGGCGGGAAGATCAGGAGGCCCAGTCCGAAGAGGGAGCCGACCAGCACCATGGGCGATACGTTCGTATAGATCGCCCAGGCCTTGAGGCCATAGACGCGAGCGACCAAGAGGTTGCTGGCCGCCAGGACGAACCAGGCCACGGCCCACAGATAGCCCCAGAACACCATGAGTCCCGGCGGCAGGAATTCGACGGCGCGGGCCGGCACATAGCGCGCCATCCAGCCGGGCCGCAGCATCATCGCGGCCAGGCAGCCCTCGAAGATCGTCGGCTTGAACACCGCGAAGGTTGGGTTGTGGAACAGGATCGTCGCGCCGCCCAGCACCACCACGAGGCCTACCGCCATCAACCGCATCGGTTCGACGGCCTGCTTGCGCCAGATCGCCCAGATCGTTTGACCGACGCCGGTGGCCACTCCGACGGCCGTCGCCAGGTAGATGTTGCTGGTGATCAGAAACACCGCCAGGAACAGCCACCCGGACAGGACGTCGAGGGCCAGTCGCTTCAGCGCGGTTAGGGCGGCGCTCGGGCTCAATTGATCCGTCATGACTGTCCCCCGTAATCACGTTATAAAATATGTAGACTATAAAATAATTCCGCTGTCAAATGGCTTATGATGGAATCAGCCGCGCCCCTCGAAACATCGCTCCCTCCCCGCCGTCGGCCCAAGGGCGACAAGCGCGCCCGCACCCGGGCCGCCCTGGTCGACGCCGCCCGCCAGATCATCCGCGAGCAGGGCTACGACACCCTGACCCTTGCCAATGTCGCCGAGCGTGCGGGCATGACCACCGGCGCCATCTACGGAAACTTCCGGAACCGCACCGACCTCTTGATGGCGGTCGCCGAGATGGGCGGCGCGCCGATCGTGCCCAAGGTCTGGCCGGGGATGAGCTTCCGCGAACTGATGCGCGCCATGGCCGATGCGGTCATCGAGTCCCTGCCGCAGCGGCGGGCAGCGATGATCGGCGCCTTGGGGTTCCATATCCAGACCCTGATCCACGAAGACCTGCGCCAGCGATCTCTGGCCGAGACCGGCGAGCTCTATCGCCGCTTCGCCGCCAACACCCTGCTGTTGATCCCCGCCGAAGAGATGCCGATGCCCGTGGAGGTGCTGATGCCGGTGATGCACGCCCTGATCGACGGGGTGGTGCTGCACCGGATCCTGACGCCCGAGCTGATCGGAGACGAGGTGATCCATGCGGCCTTCGACGCCCTGGCCGCAGGCGCTCCCAGCAAATCCCCGCCCGCCTTGTAGATAATCTCTATCGACTCAGTGGCTTTAACCGCCTGGGCGGCCTTCATCGAAGGAGGCGGCCATGGCCCTGCAGCCGAGGCGGAAGATCGCGATCGTGGGGGCCGGCGCCGGAGGCGTTCTCTTGGCCGGCGCCCTGGGGTTCCATATCCAGACCCTGATCCACGACGACCTGCGCCAGCGATCTCTGGCCGAGACCGGCGAGCTCTATCGCCGCTTCGCCGCCAACACCCTGCTGTTGATCCCCGCCGAAGAG
>DATCFQ010000550.1:0-6327 GCA_036509495.1 Caulobacteraceae bacterium | reverse complement strand
TCCACCTTGATGTCGCCGCCCCAGTCGTTGGCGTAGCTCGAGGCCGGCCGGCCGGTGACGGTGCGGGCCTGCAGGTCTGAGAGGCGGTCCAGAAGCTCGCTGGCCACCACCTGACCGGTCATGCCGCGCTGGGCCAGATCGGGCGGCACGGAAAAGGCAGCGATCGAGACGCCATGGTCCTCATGCGCCTGCCAGGCCATCCCCGCCACCGCGCCGGCGATCGCCAGGCCGACGACGGCCGTCATCGCCTGCAGCGCAAGGGAGACCCGGTCCTTCCAGCGGCCGAGGCGCAGGCGCGACAGCATCAGCTCGCGCTGCTCGTGCAGGTGCTCGGTCTGCAGGTTGACCAGGCGCCGCTGATCGCGAAGGAAACCGTCGAACTCGGCATCCCCGTTGGAGCCGGTCTTCCTGCGCCGCTTGAGCGCGGCGGCCATGACTGCCGCGACGCCATCGGCGCCGGACACGGCGCCGTCTGGCGCTTCGCTTTCCGCCTCTTCGATCCGCTCAGCCATGCAGCAGCCCCTTGGCGGTGCGGGCGAGCAGCACGTCCAGCGCCGCGCGGTCCGGCGTGGAAAGGTCCATTCCGGCTGCGGCCTCGTACTGGGCCCGGGCCTCGCGGTAGCGGCCCTGAAGCATCAGCGCCTCGCCCCAGCGCATGTGGTTCCTGCCCCAGCGGGGGGCGTCCTTATCGGCCTCGGTGAACTTCCCGGTCGCGCCGGCGTGGTCACCCTTGGCCATCAGCGCATCGCCCCAGGTCTCCATCGGCTCGGCGTAGTGCGGACCCGTCCGATGCGCCTGCCGCGCCTTGGCGATCGCCCCGTCCAGGTCGCCACGTTCCAGCAGCGCCTGCGCCCACTCGGCGTTCGGGAGCGGGATCTTGGGGTCGGCGCGCTCGAACGTGGCGAACCAGTGGTCGGCCTCGGCATGATCGCCGGCCAGTTCCGCCACCCAGCCCCGGGCCGCCAGGCAGGACTCACAGTCGAGCAGGGTCTTGTCGAGCATGGCCCGGGCGTCCGCCAGCCGGCCGACGCGGGCGTAGCCGGCGGCCAGGATGGCGGCTTCCTCGCGGAAGGCGAACTGGCGTGTCCGCGCATCCGATGCAGCCAGGGAGAACGCCTTCTGGCCCATGGCCACGACGCCCGGCCAGTCGTGCAGGGCCAAGGCCGCTTTCATGCGGTCCGAATAGAGACCGTAGTTCAGTCCGCTGAAGGACAGCAGGCCTTCGCTGGTGGGGTCGGACAGCTGCAGGCCAGCCGTCACATCGTGATCCGCGACGAGCGCCCGGCCGAGCAGGGTCCGCACGTTGACCGCCCGGCCTTCGAGGTTGAAGCCGGGATCCCCTTTCCAGAGTTCGATCACCGCCCGATAGTCCCCTAGACGACCGGCGATGGCGCCTTTGATGTTCTCCAGAGCCGCGTCGCGCGACAGCGTGCCGAAGCCACGGCCCGTGCCCCTGAGTTCATCCTCGACCCGCCGGGCCGTCGCCAGGGCGTCGAACCGGGTGAGCGCGTTCTCCGAGATGGACAGGTTGTTGAGGGCGCCGGAGTCGTAGAGCTGCAGGCCGCGCCGCAGTCCCTCGCGCACCACGGTCGCCGCGCCCTCGAAGTCGCCGCGCAGCTGCAGGGCCGACGACCATCCGGCGTAGGCCCAGGGCTGCTCCTGGGGGGGGCCATGGCGAGCCAGCCATTCGAACTTGGCCAGGGCCTCGGCCTCGTGGCCATGCGAGGATTGCCAGAGGGCATAGCGATAGGGCTGGGTCTGGGCGTAGATCGCCTCCGCCGCCTGGGCGACGAGCTTGTCGACGTCCGCCTCGGCGCCATCGAAACGGCGGCCGGAGGCTTCGCCCGCGCGGGCGGTGACGGCGATGCCGGTGGGCGTGCGCAACACCTCGCCGGTGATCCGCGTGCCGGAACCGAGCCACTCGCGCAGCCAACGGTTCATCTCACCGATCGAGACGCCGGTCTCGGGGATCTCGACCTTGATGTCGCCGCCCCAGTCGTTGGCGTAGGTCGAGGCCGGGCGGGCGGTGACGGTGCTGGCCTGAAGATCTGAGAGCCGGTCCAGGAGCTCGCTGGCCAGGACCTGGCCGGTCATTCCCCGCTGAGCGAAATCGGGGGGCGCGGAGAAGGCCGAAATGGAGACGCCATGGTCCTCGTGCGCCTGCCAGGCCATCACCGCCACCGCGCCGGCGACCGCGAGGCCGACGGCGGCCGTCATCGCCTGCAGCGCCAGGGAGACCCGGTCCTTCCAGCGGCCGAGGCGAAGGCGCGACAGCATCAGTTCGCGCTGCTCGTGCAGGTGCTCGGTCTGCAGCTCGGTCAGCAGGGTCTGGCGGTCGAGGAAGGCGTCGAGCTTGGGATCGGGTTTGGACCCGGCGCGGCTCTTGCGCATGCCGACGGCCATGGCCGCGGCGGGGCGGATCGGCGGGCCGCCGGCCTGGCCGGCCTCTTCGGACTCGGAGTCTTCGATCCGCTCGGCCATCGCCCTCTCCCCGAGAGCGACGGTATCGTATCGGCGTGGGGTGGCAAGGCTTGGCCGTGGCCGTGGCCGAACTTCAGCCGGCCCGTTCGGCCTCGAGTTGCTCGAGCGCCCGTTCGCGCAGCACGGTCTTCTGCAGCTTGCCCGAGGCGGTGCGCGGCAGATGCTCGGTGATGATCACCCGCTTGGGGGCCTTGTAGCGCGCCAGGCGCGAGCGGACGTGTTCGATGATCGCCTCGGGCGTGATCTGGGCGCCGGGCACGGGGACCACATAGGCCAGGCCCGCTTCGCCCCATTGCGGGTCGGGCACGGCGATGACGGCGGCCTCGGAGACCACGTCGAGCTCGGCGATCACCGCCTCGATCTCGGTCGGATAGACGTTCTCGCCGCCGGAGATGAACATGTCCTTCAGCCGGTCGACGATGAACAGGAAGCCGTCCTCGTCGGCATAGGCCAGGTCGCCGCTTTTCAGATAGCCCTGCTCGTCGAAGGCCGCCGCCGTGGCCTCGGGATTGTTCCAATAGCCGATGGTGACGCTGGGCCCCTTGAGCCGCAGCTCGCCGACCTCGCCCGGCGCGGCGTCGGCGCCGTCGGGTTTCACCAGCCGGTACTTCAGGGTGACCAGCGGCAGGCCCGAGGAGCCGACCTTGCGGCGGATGCGCTCGGGATCGTCGAGCGGCATGTTGAAGGCCGAGCCGGTCTCGCTCATGCCGAAGCCGTCGGCCATGATCACCCCGTCGTCGAGCCAGCGCTGCACATTGGCGGCCGGATTGGGCGCCCCGCCGGTGACCAGGCAGACCAGCCGCGACAGGTCGGCCTTGGCGTAGGCCGGGTGTTCGCGCAGGGTCTGGGTCATCTGGGTGACGTAGAAGGTGTGGGTGATCCCCAGCGCCCGGTCCGACAATCGCTGCAGCGCCAGTTCCGGATCGAACCTCGGCGACAACAGCAGCGTTGCGCCCATCAGCAGCGGCGCGCGGGCGCCCGCCATCAGTCCCGCCACGTGGAACAGCGGCATGTCGCACATCATCACGCTGGAGGCGCCAAGCCGGGTGCTGAGGGCGAAGTTGATGTTGGAGGCGAAGGCGTTGCGCTCGGAGAACATCACCCCCTTGGGGCGCCCGGTGGTGCCGGAGGTGTAGAGCAAGGTGCTGGGCTGATTGGACCGGTCCGGCCGCGGGCGCGAAGGCGTGGCCGGAGCGGCGTCGATCAGGGCCTGGAATGGCTCAGGCTCCAGGGGCCAGATCCGGTCGATGGTGTGGCCGCCGGTCATGGCGTCCGCCACCGGCTGGAACTCGCGTTCGACGAACAGCAGGCGCGGCGAGGAGTCCTGCACGAGCACCGAGATCTCGGCCGCCGCGAGGCGCCAGTTCAAGGGCACGAAGATCGCCCCGATGCGGATGCAGGCGAAATGGATGGCGAGGAAGTCGAGGCTGTTGCGGCTCAGCACCGCCACCCGCTCGCCGATCGGCTCGCCCAGCGTCTGTTCCAAGAGGGCGGCGCAGCGGTCGATGCGGCGGTCGAACTCGCCATAGGTGAGTTTCAAGCCCGAGGCGAAGTCGCCGATGGCGAGCTTGTTCGGCTGCACCTGGCCCCAATAGGCGACGGGATCGATCATCCCGAACGGATCGTCGGGGGCTGTCTGGGATAGGCTCGCGATCATTTCATTATCCGCTCGTCCCCGCGAAAGCGGGGATCCAGGCGTTTTTGTGTAGCTGCGAGAGCATTAGGAAAAAAGCCTGGGTTCCCGCTTACGCGGGAATGAGCGGGAATAGTGACCTGGAATTTGCGCCGGGCGTGATTGCCTCGCACCTGGCTTGGCCGCCGAGTTCGCGCCATGCTCTCCCCGCGGTTTGGGGCATCGACCTCTTGGCGGATCAGACGAAGATCGGGACGGACTGGGGCGCCGAGGAGCTGGACCTGATCCTCGCCGACTACTTCGCCATGCTCGCTGCCGAGGCGGAGGGGCGGGGGTATGTGAAAGCGCGGCACAGCGCAGCCCTGATGGCGCGGATCGGACGGACGCACCGGTCGGTTGAGTTCAAGCACATGAACATTTCGGCGGTGCTGGGCGAGCTGGGGATGCCGACCATCCGGGGTTACAAGGCCAAGCCGAACTATCAGAACGCCATCTTCGACGCGGTCGACAGATATCTGGAGGCGCACCCGGAAGCGCTAGTCCCGGCGATGCCGACAGTGTTGGCGTCCGGGATGGCGGAGGCGCAGCCGTTGTTCGAGGAACCTCCGCCGGCCAGGCGCGACGGCGGCATGATCCGGGCGGCGGGTCTGGACCGGCTGGTGCGCAAATTCGACCCCGGCGCGCGCGACGAGAGGAACCGAGTTCTCGGCAAGGCGGGCGAAGAGCTGGTTTACTTTTCCGAGCGGCGGCGGCTGGAGGCGGCAGATCGGCCGGACCTGGCCAGAAAGGTACGCTGGGTGGCGCAGGAGGACGGCGATGGGGCGGGCTTTGACATCCTGTCATTCAACCGCGATGGCCGCGAGCGGCTGGTGGAGGTGAAGACCACACGCGGGACGCGGACGACGCCGTTCCTGTTGACCCACAACGAGCATGCGCTGTCGGGCGAGCGGCCGGAAGACTTCCGCATCTTCCGCGTATTCGAGTTCGACAAGGCGCCGCGGCTGTTCCGGTTGAAGCCGCCGCTGGAGGAGTTGGTGACGTTGCAGGCGGAGACGTGGCGGGCGTCCTTTTAGAGGAAATCGGCCGCGCGGTGGACGGGAGCCTACCCCCGCATGCCCTCGGCCCAGGCGACCGATCTCGCCAGGCCTCCGAAGGTGAAGAAGTGGACGCCGGTGATGTTTTCCTCCCGGGCGGCGGCGACCTCGCTCAGCAGGGCCTGCGGCGTCTCGCCGGTCAGCACGCTCCTGGCCAGGTCGCGGCGCTGGGTCAGGGCGCGCATCGAGGGGCCGATGCCGCACATCAGGGCGTATCTGACCAGGGTGGCGCGCTCGGCCGGGCCGGCGACGCCGACGCGGTAGGGGACGCTCACGTCCTGGGCCCGCAGGCGCCGGGCCAGCCGGATGATCGGCGGGGCCTCGAAACAGAACTGGCTGACCAGGGTGACCGCCAGGCCTTCCTCGGCCGCGATGCGCAGCTTGGCGGCGCGGGCCTCCTCCAGCACCGCGGTCGAGACCCGCGGATGGGCTTCGGGATAGCAGGCGATGAACAGCGTCCTGACGCCGTGCTTCTGGAACAGGCCGCTCTCGATCAGCTGCTGGCTGCAGTGCAGCGCCCCGGCCGGCTGGTCGCGGTCGCCGCCCAGCGCCAGCACGCGGTCGACGCCGGCCTCGTCCTTCAGACGACCGAGCACCCGATCCACGTCCCTCAGCCTGGCGAAATTGCGCGCCACCAGGTGCGGGACCGGGATCAGGCCGCCGTCGCGCAGCTGGGCCGCGGCGGCGATCATACGGTCGGTGCTGTCGCCGGGAACGGCGGCGATGAATACCTCCGCGCCCTTGGGCAAGAGGCCGGGGGCGGCCTCGATCGACTTGCGGTCGCGTCCAGTCACTTCCGTCGAATAGCCCTGCAGCAGGCCGCGCAAGGCTTCGCCGGGGGCGAGGGCCGTCATCGTCCCCACGATCAGATCATCTCGCGTTTTCGGGAGATGATGAAGGACTCGTCGTTGAACCAGAGCCCGCCGTGTTTCTTCAGCACCTCGCGGGTGGCCTTCAGATAGCCGTCGTCGCGCATGGCGTCCTCGAGCCGCTGGTCCTCGATCTGGGCCACATAGGCGGCGTCGTTCCAGGCAGCGAACAGGGTGGAGGTGCCGATCGAGGCGTTATCGGCCTCGATCTCTCCGGGCAGGGTGTGCATGTCGTAGCGGAACACCGCCT
>DATCFQ010000549.1:0-12740 GCA_036509495.1 Caulobacteraceae bacterium | reverse complement strand
CCTGAAGTAGCGCGCGCGGCGGCCTGGAGGACGAGGCCCCGAGCCTTCCGGGCTGCGGAATCGGCCCGGTAACCCTTTCCATCCGTGCCCGGCGGGTCTATATACAAAGCCTACTTATGCTCACTTGAAGCATAAGTCCTGACGCTGGCGGTCGGCAGCCTGCCGGCGTTTTTCAAGGCCCTGGAAATGCTCATGATGAGCATAATTGGGGCGTCGCAAGGGAGGCGGCGATGTACGACGGCTTCGAACCCCTGCCCTTCACCCCCGCGGTCGAAGCGGAGACTTCGATCCTGTGGGACAAGGTCAAGGCCCGGGTCACGCCGCTCGAGTGGCGGCTGCAGGCGCCGCTGATCTCCGCGATCAACCAGCTCAAGCGGGAAAAGAACGCGGTCGTGCTGGCGCACAACTACATGACCCCCGAGATCTTTCACGGCGTCGGCGATTTCGTCGGCGATTCGCTGGGACTGGCTCGTGAGGCTGCCCGGTCGGACGCCGAGATCATCGTCCAGGCCGGCGTACACTTCATGGCCGAGACCTCCAAGGTGCTCTGCCCCGACAAGCGCGTGCTGATCCCCGACCTGCAGGCCGGCTGCTCGCTGGCCGCCTCGATCACCGCCGCCGACGTGCGGCTGATCAAGCAGCGCTATCCCGGTCTGCCGGTGATCACCTATGTGAACACCACCGCCGAGGTGAAGGCCGAGACCGACATCTGCTGCACCTCGGCCAACGCCGTGCAGGTGGTCGAATGGGCCGCCGCCCAGTGGGGCGTGGACCGGGTCGTGCTGCTGCCGGACGAGTTCCTGGCCCGCAACGTCGCCCGCCAGACCGCGGTCGGGATCATCGCCTGGCAGGGCCGCTGCGAAGTGCACGAGCGCTTCAACGCCCAGGACATCCTCGACCTCCGCAAGGCCTATCCGGGCGCCGAGATCCTGGTGCATCCGGAATGTCCGACCGAAGTGCTGGAAGTCGCCGACTTCGCCGGCTCGACCGCCGCGATGAGCGACTATGTCACCCGCCGCCGACCCAAGCAGGTGGTGCTGATCACCGAGTGCTCCATGGCCGACAACGTCGCCTGCGACGCGCCGGAAACCGAGTTCGTGCGGCCGTGCAACCTCTGCCCGCACATGAAGCGGATCACCCTGGAGAACATCTACGACGCCCTGCGCAAGGAGCAGTTCGAAGTGACCGTCGATCCCAAGGTGGCCGAGCGGGCGCGCCTCGCCGTCCAGCGCATGATCGACATGCCCCCCCCCGCGACGCCGGCCCGCTACGACCTGGTCAAGGCGCGCCATCACGTCGACGTGGAGCTGATCTAGGCGACCGCGATGGGGGATCTCGAGCGTTTCGACGGCGTGCTGGTGATCGGCGCGGGGCTGGCCGGCCTCGCCGCCGCCCTGTCGGCCGCACCCCGCAACGCCCTGGTGCTGACCCCGGCGCCGCTGGCCGGAGTCTCCGCCTCGGCCTGGGCCCAGGGCGGCGTCGCCGCGGCCCTGTCGGAGGGCGACGAGCCGGAGCTGCACGCCGCCGACACCATCGCCGCCGGCGCCGGACTCACCGATCCGGCCATGGCCGCGCTCCTCGCCCGCGAAGGGCCCGACACCGTCCGCTGGCTGGCCGACATCGGCGCGCCGTTCGACCGTGACGCCCGCGGCGGCTTCTCCCAGGGGCTGGAGGCCGCCCACTCTCGCCCGCGCATCGCCCGGGTCCGCGGCGACCAGGCCGGCCGCGCCATCATGCAGGCGGTGGCAGCCGCCGCCCTGGCCGCGCCGCACATCGAGGTGCGCGAGGGCGTCCATGTCCGCGCCCTGCTGCAGGACGCCGAAGGCCGCGTGCGCGGCGTGCTGGCGGAGTGCGACGGACAGCTGCAGCGGATCCTGGCCCCGGCCGTGATCCTCGCCGCCGGCGGCGTCGGCGGCCTCTATGCGGTGACCACCAATCCGCCCGCCGCGATCGGAGAGGGCCTGGCTCTGGCCGCCGCCGCCGGCGCGGTCATCGCCGATCCCGAGTTCGTCCAGTTCCACCCGACGGCCATCGACGTCGGTGTCGATCCGGCGCCGCTAGCCACCGAGGCGCTGCGCGGTGAAGGCGCGCGGCTGATCGACCGCGAGGGTCGAGCCTTCATGGCCGGTTATCACGAGCGCGCCGAGCTGGCGCCCCGCGACGTGGTCGCTCGCGCCATCCATCGCCAGATCGCGGCCGGAACCGGCGCCTTCCTCGATGCCCGCGAGGCGATCGGGGCCGAGTTTCCCGAGGTCTTCCCGACCGTCTTCGCCGCCTGCATGGCCGCGGGCCTGGACCCGCGCACCCAGCCGATCCCGGTGGCGCCGGCGGCCCACTATCACATGGGTGGAGCCCGGACCGACGCAGACGGACGCACGTCCCTGGACGGCTTGTTCGCCGCCGGCGAGAGCGCCTGCACCGGCGTGCACGGGGCCAATCGCCTGGCGTCCAATTCCCTCCTGGAAGCGGCGGTGTTCGGTCGTCGGGCCGGCGCCGCGGCGCGCGAGGCGTCCGAGCCAGCGACGGCCCCCGGGGTTGCCGAGCCCTTGCCGCAGCTGGCTGGGGCCGACCTGCAGCGCCTGCGCGGCGCCATGACCCTGCACGCCGGCGTGGTGCGCGACCGCTCCGGGCTCGGCCAGCTGCTCGGTGAGATCGACGCCATGACGGCGAAGTCCGGACCGGCCGCGGCCCTGATCGCGGCGCGGCTGATCGCGGCTTCGGCCCTGGCCCGGCATGAAAGCCGGGGCGGCCACTACCGCTCGGACTTCCCGCTGATGGCCTCGCCGGCGCGGCGGACCATGACCACCCTGGCCGAAACCCTGGCGCGCGCCCGGCCGCACGCCGCCGCATGAGTATCCAGCCGCTGTCCGACCTTCTGATCGAGCCGGTGGTGCGCGCCGCGCTCGCCGAGGATCTCGGCCGCGCCGGCGACATCACCAGCGAGGCCTGCGTCGAGGCCGAGGCGCGGCTGCGGGTGCAGTTCGCGGCCCGCGCCGCGGGCGTGATCGCCGGCCTGGACTGCGCCCGCCTGGCCATGGCGGCGATGGATCCCGCCATCCGTTTCTCGGCCCAGCGCCGCGACGGCGACAGCGTCGGGGCGGGCGAGGTGCTGGCGAGAGTGGAGGGCAACGCCCGCGCCATCCTGGCCGCCGAGCGCACCGCCCTGAACCTGCTGGGCCGCCTCAGCGGCGTCGCCACCCTGACCCGGGCCTATGTCGACCAGGTGAAGGGCTGCAAGGCGATCATCGTCGACACCCGCAAGACCACGCCGGGCCTGCGCACCCTGGAGAAATACGCCGTCCGTTGCGGCGGCGGGGTCAATCACCGCTTCGGCCTGGATGACGCCATCCTGATCAAGGACAACCACGTGGCCGCCTGCGGCGGGGTCGGCCGGGCGCTGGAACGCGCCAAGGCGGCGGCCGGTCACCTGGTGCGGATCGAGGTCGAGGTCGATAGCCTGGGCCAGCTCGACGAGGCCCTGCCCTATGCCCCCGACGTGGTCATGCTGGACAACTTCAGTCTCGAGGATCTGCGCGAAGCGGTGCGGCGCACGGCTGGACGCGTGCGTCTGGAGGCCTCGGGCGGGGTGACCCTGCAGACCGTCCGCGCGATCGCCGAGACCGGCGTGGATGTGATCTCCGTCGGCGCCCTCACCCACTCGGCCGCGGTGCTGGATATCGGGCTCGACACCATCTGAGCCTCGGAACCGGTCGCCCGGGCGATGGTTTCATCTGGAGGCCATGAGGTTTCCATGCCCGGAACGCCCCCGATCCCTCCGGAAAAACGCAGCTTCTCTGGCGAGACGATGCGGGATCGCCTGCGCAGCGCCCAGCCCGACCGGCGCGACGACATCAACGATCCGCCGCCCAAACAGGGCGGCGAGGTCAGCCCTGACCGAAGCCGCTGAGCTTCATCGACACCTGGCCGGGCTTCTGGCCCGGCGGACATGGGCCTTCCCACTTGGCGCGGATGGTGGTGCTCATCTGGGCCGGCAGCCCGGGCGGCGGCGGGTCCATGCGGGTGGAGAGATCGACCGAATAGGCATTCTTGAAGTCGCCCGTGGCGGTCCCGCTGGTGGTGACGGTGCGTTTGCCGATGTGGCAGACCGTGCTGAAGCCGACGCCGCCATCGGCCGCCTGGTATTTGATCGGCTCGCAGTCCTTGCTGAACCCATGACCGTTGGAGCTGAACGCGGCGTCCTCGTTGCTGGCGTCGAGGCAGAGCTCGCCGGTCATGCTCACTCCGGGGCCCATATTGGTGGTCACATCGGTGCGCCAGAGGCCGGGCTTGGGATGTGGACGGCCGAACATGGCCGTGGGGGCGGGCGCTGCGGCTCCGCTCGGAGCCTGGGCGCCCTGGTGCTTGCCGCACCCCGCGAGGAGCGCTGCTCCGGCGAGGCAGCAAACGACGGTCCAACGCATCGTGTTTCCCCCTTGCAATGCGAGGCTAGCACCGTTCCTTGCAGATGAAAGCCGTTCGGCGGGAGATTGAGTCCATGAGCGACGTCGTCGACAACCGAGAGAGAAGCCGCTTCGAGCTGGTGGAGCAGGGTCTCGTCGCTTTCGCCGACTACCGGCTGAGCGGGGATCGGTTGATCATCCCGCACGTGGAGGCGCCGCCGGCCCTGCGCGGAACCGGGACGGCCGGACGGCTGATGACCGGGCTTCTGGACCAGGCGCGGGCGCGCGGACTGAAGATCGTACCGCAATGCCCCTATGCGGCGGCATTCATCCGTCGCCATCCCGAATACCAGGACCTGGTCGCCTAGAAGGGCTTCTCCGCCTCAGCGGATGACGACCGGCAGGTCGATATCGCAGACCGAGAAATCCGCGCCCTTGGCCAGGCGCGCGCGCCACCAGCCGCCTGAAGGCGGGGCCGCGGGCATCCATGACGTAGACCTTCGGGCGCCCGGCCTCGGGCAGGTCGGCCAGCACCTGCACCCTCAGCATCCGGTCGGGATTAGGCCTGGCGCATCAAGAAGAACTGGCTGTTGGCGGAGTCGGGATCGTCGTCCCGGCCCATGCCGCCGCCGCCGCTATGGGCCCAGCCAGGAGGGCGCCGAGCGTCAGGATCGGGAGGCCCAGTCGCAAGGCTAGCCGGCGAACTTGTCTTTCAGACGCTGGACCACGCGAGGGGTCACGAAGGCGGAGACATCGCCGCCGAGACGGGCGATCTCCTTGACCAGGCGGGAGTTGATGGCCTGCAGGCGCGGGTCGGCCATCAGGAACACGGTCTCGATATGACGGTCGAGCTGCTGGTTCATCCCAGTCATCTGGAACTCGTACTCGAAGTCGGTGGCGGCCCTGAGGCCGCGGATGATCACCGTGGCGCCCACCTCCTTGGCAAAGTGCATCAGAAGGTTCTCGAAAGGCCGGACTACGATCTCCGTCCCATTGGCCAGGGCGGCCAGCTCTTCCCGCATCATCTCGGCCCGCTCGTCGAGCGAGAACAGGGGGGCCTTGTCGCGATTGACCGCCACGCCGATCACCAGCCGGTCGACCAGCTTCACCGCCCGGCCCACCAGATCGATGTGGCCATAGGTGATCGGGTCGAAGGTCCCGGCATAGATCCCGGTGCGGGTGCTCACCCCTCGGCCTCCCCACCCTCGCCGCCTTCGCTCGGACCGTCCTCACCCTCGATGTCCTCGCCGCCGCCTGCCACGGCTTCCAGGCGCTCGACGCCAACCACGTGCTCGCCCTCGCCGGTGCGGAAGATGATCACGCCGGAGGTATTGCGGCCGACCATGCGCACCTGGGTCACCGGGGTGCGGATCAGCTGGCCCTGGTCGGTGACCAGCAGGATCTCGTCGCCCTCCTCGACCGGGAAGGAGGCTGCGAGGCGGCCACCCCTCTTGGTCAGGTCCTGGGCGAGTAGACCCTGTCCGCCGCGGCCTGTGCGCCGAAACTCGTAGGCCGAAGTCCGCTTGCCGTAGCCTTCGGTCGAGACGGTGAGGATCACCTCCTCCGCCGCGCCGAGTTCGGCGATACGCTCGGGGATCAGGCTGGCCTGGTCGTCAACGCTTTCCGCTTCATCCTCGTCGGGGGCCGCGGCCTCGTCGACGTCATCCGCCTCGCCGGCCGCGCGCCGCATGGCGTTGGCGTGCTTCACATAGGCGGTCCGCTCGTCCGGACTGGCCGCGACCGAGCGCAGGATCGCCATGGAGATGACGCTGTCGCCGCCGCCCAGCCGGATGCCGCGCACGCCAGTGGAGTCCCGCCCGGCGAACACCCGCACCTCCTCCACGGCGAAGCGGATGCAGCGGCCCAGCGCGGTCGTCAGCAGAATGTCGTTCTGCTGGGCGTTGCAGACGCCGACGCCGATGATGGAATCGCCCTCGTCCAGCTTCATCGCGATCTTGCCGTTGCGCTTGATGCCGATGAAGTCGCTGAGCTTGTTGCGCCGCACACCGCCAGAGCGGGTGGCGAACATCACATCGTACTGGTCCCAGGCGGCCTCGTCCTCCGGCAAGGGCAGGATCGAGGTGATGCTCTCGCCGACCTCGATCGGCAGCAGGTTGACGAACGCCTTGCCGCGCGAGGTCGGCGTGCCGACGGGCAGGCGCCAGACCTTGAGCTGGTAGGCCTTGCCGCCCGACGAGAAGAACAGCATCGGCGTGTGGGTGTTGGCCGAGAACACCCTGGTGACGGCGTCCTCTTCCTTGGTCTGCATTCCCGAGCGGCCCTTACCGCCGCGGTGCTGGGTCCGATAGGTCGCCAGCGGGGTGCGCTTCACATAGCCGCCGTGGGTGACGGTGATCACCATGTCCTCGCGCGGGATCAGGTCCTCGTCCTCGAGGTCGGCGTCGCCGTCGACGATCTGAGTGCGGCGAGGAACCGCGAAGTTCTCGCGCACCTCGACCAGCTCCTCGCGCACGATCTCCATCACTCTGGCGCGAGAGGACAGGATGTCGAGGTAGCCCTGGATGGCCCTGGCCAGCTTGTTGGCTTCCTCGAAGATCTCGTCGCGGCCCAGGCCCGTCAGGCGCGAGAGGGTCAGGGCCAGGATCGCCCTCGTCTGCTCGTCGGTCAGCCGCACGCGGTCGCCGTCGATCAGCACTGTGCGTGGATCGGCGATCAGCTCGATCAGGGGCATCATGTCGCCCACCGGCCAGTCGCGCTGGACCAGCCGCTCGCGCGCCTCGGCCGGATCCTGCGACGAGCGGATGATGTGGATCACCTCGTCGATGTTGACCACGGCGATGGCCAGCCCAACCAGCACGTGGCCGCGGTCGCGCGCGTGGCCCAGCTCGAAGCGGGTGCGGCGGACCACCACCTCCTCGCGGAACTGGAGGAACACTTCCAGCAGGGGCTTCAGGCCCATCTGCTCCGGCCGGCCGTGGTTCAGGGCCAGCATGTTGACCCCAAAAGAGCTTTGCAACGGGGTGAAGCGGTAGAGCTGGTTCAGCACCACATCGCCGGAAGCGTCGCGCTTGAGCTCGACCACCACCCGCATGCCCTTGCGGTCGCTCTCGTCCCTGAGGTCGGCGACGCCCTCGACGCGCTTCTCGCGCACCAGCTCGGCGATCCGCTCGACCAGGCTGGCCTTGTTCACCTGGTAGGGGATAGCGGTGATGATGATCGCTTCGCGGTCCTTGCGGATTTCTTCCACTGAGGCCGTGCCGCGCATGATCACCGAGCCGCGCCCGGTCATCAGCGCATTGCGTGCGCCCGAGCGGCCGATGATCTCGCCAAAGGTCGGGAAGTCCGGCCCAGGCACGATGTCGAGCAGCTCGTCCAGGCCGATCTCGGGATTGTCGATCATCGCCAGGCAGGCGTCGACCACTTCGCCCAGATTGTGGGGCGGGATGTTGGTGGCCATGCCGACCGCGATGCCGCCAGCGCCATTGACCAGGAGGTTCGGAATCCGGGCCGGCAGGACAGATGGTTCCTGGCGGCTGCCGTCGTAATTGTCCTGGAACTCGACCGTGTCTTTGTCGATATCCTCGATCAGCGCCATGGCGGCGTCGGCCATGCGGCACTCGGTGTAGCGCATCTGCGCCGGCGGATCGCCATCCACCGAGCCGAAGTTACCCTGCCCGTCGATCAGTTCGAGGCTCATGGAAAAGGGCTGGGCCAGGCGGACCAAGGCGTCGTAGATCGCCTGGTCCCCGTGGGGGTGATAGTGACCCATCACGGCCCCGACGACGTTGGCCGACTTCACGTAGCGCCGGTCGGGCGTATAGCCCTCCTCGTTCATGGCGTAGAGGATGCGCCGGTGCACCGGCTTCAGCCCGTCGCGTGCGTCCGGCAGGGCGCGCGAGACGATCACGCTCATGGCGTAGTCGAGGTACGAGCGCTTCAGCTCGTCCTCGATGGCGATGGGCGCAACGCCGCCCCGCCGTTCTTCCGGATGCCCCTCAGGGGGTGGTGTGACGGTGTCGTCGCTCAAAGCAAAAGGTCTGGGAATCGCAAAGGGTTGGGAGAGCTTTTTCTAGCATCCCCCAGGCCCCGGACCAAACCTCGCGAGCTGTCCTGGAGAATTGATTGCACGATAAGTCTGTGGATCGTCCACGCCCGGCCTCGCACGACTGAAGCGGGCTGGATCCAGGCGGGCCGCCGAGCCTCGGACATGGGCTTTCGGCGCGGCGGATTCAACGCACGGCGGGGCCAACGAAAAAAAGGGCAGGCGGTCGCCCGCCTGCCCTTCCGAACTCAGCTGGAGACCGTGGTCTCAGGCCGGCTGCTTGGTCCGCCAGCCTTGGGCGTAGGTTTCGCGCGCGTCCCGGGCGTACGGCACCGGCGATACTTTCACGCGCACTTCCAGCGGCTTGTGCTGCTCGGAGGTCAGCTTCTTGGTGCCACCCGGCTCGCCCCAGATCAAGGTCAGCACTTCGCCTTCCGCGACGTCGGCGTCGACCACGCCCAGCGACAGCGCCTGGCGTTCATTGGTGGAGTAGCCGCTGAACATGCTCAGGCCCACGGTCTTGCCGTTCTTGTCCAGCACCTTGTCGAAGGACGAGGAGCCGTAGTTGGCGATCGGAACGTCGAAGAACTTGTAGACGTCCGCGCCCGGGGTGAAGAGGCCAGAATAGGTCTTGGCGATGTCGTCCCCGTGCCAGGCGAAGGTCACCTTGCGGCGGTGCGGCTTGCCTTCCATCTTCTTCAGGTCGTCGGCGCCGATGAAGTCGTGGTCGAACTTGATGAACGGCCCGTAGCCCAGCTCGTAGGGGTTCGAGTAGTAGTCCTCGACGTTGTCCGACACGTAGCTGCCGGCGATGGAGCCGGTGGCCTCATAGCCGCCCGCAGGCAGCCACTCGCGGTAGGACTTCATCCGGTCGTCGGTGTAGACGGCCGGCAGCGGCGACGGGATCCAGCCCGACTCCAGGGTGTTGGAGGCGTAGGCGCGCGAACCCACCGGGATCATGCCGAACTCCTTGCCGGCTTCCAGGATGATGTCGCGGATCTCCATGTACTGATCGTAGGGGCCCCAGATCTCCAGGCCCGGCTCGCCGGCCATGCCGTGACGCAGGGCGCGGACCTTGCGGCCGCCGATGTTGATCTCGTCCATGAAGAAGAACTTGATCTCGGGGATCGGGCCGCCGTTCAGCTTCTCGATCACGTGCTTGGCGTTCGGGCCCTGGATCTGGAAGCGGTAGTGATGACGGTGCACGGCGCGGCCCATCGGGGCCGAGGGCGAGCGGTCGTCGCGGCGGATGTCGACGTTCCACTTGCCGGTCTTGGCCTGGAACTCGATCCAGTTCACGGTCGGGGCGCGGCCGACGAAGAGGTAGGACTCTTCGGCCAGGCGGAACAGGATGCCGTCGCCGATGACGTGGCCCGAGTGGCTCAGCGGAACCATCTGCTTGGCTCGGTTCACCGGGAAATTGTTGAAGGTGTTGATGGTGAGGTAGGAGCAGAACTTCGCCGCATCCGGCCCCTCAACCAGCATCTCGGCCATGTGGTGCGACTGGTCGAACAGGACCGCGGACTTGCGCCAGGCGATCTGCTCATCGCGAAAATTGGAGAACTCCGATGGCACCACCGGATAGACGTAGGCGCCCAGCTGCGAGTTGCGCAGCATGTCGACGGTATTCCCGGACGCCTTGAGCACTTCCTCCAGATTCTTCGGACTCATAATTCTAACTGCCTCCTGTTGCGGCGTTCGCCGTTGTGTTCGACCCACGTTCGGCTCCACGGCCCCATCGGATCAGGAGCGACCAGGGAATTGGATCGGTATGGACGGGCCGACCGTTTAACGGGTCCAGCGCAATTTTCAATCGGCGTCCGCCGCCCGTGAGCGAACGCTTTGCCGCCAGCGCCCAGCCAAGGCCTCGAAAAGGGGCATGAGCGTGCCGTCCGGCCGCGCCGATCCTGGCCGGATTAGCCCTGCGCCTTCTCGGCGGCCTCGCGGGATTCATAGACGTGGTCGACCAGGCCGAACGCCTTGGCCTCGTCGGCGGTCATGAAATAATCGCGGTCCAGGGTCTTCTCGATCACCTCGATCGGCTGGCCGGTGTGCTTGGCGTAGATCTCGTTCAGCCGGCGCTTGGTGCGGATGATGTCCTCGGCGTGGCGCTCGATGTCCGACGCCTGGCCCGAGAAGCCCCCCGACGGCTGGTGCACCATGATCCGTGCATTCGGCAGGGCGATGCGGTGATCCTTCTCGCCGGCGGCCAGCAGGAACGAGCCCATGGAGGCGGCAAGGCCCATGCACACCGTGGAGATCGGGCAGCGGATGTACTGCATGGTGTCGTAGATCGCGAACCCCGCGGTCACCAACCCGCCCGGCGAGTTGATGTACATGTAGATGTCTTTCTTGGGGTATTCGGACTCCAGATAAAGCAGCTGGGCGCAGACCAGGGCCGAGACGCCGTCATCCACCGGGCCGTTCAGGAAGACGATCCGCTCCTTCAGAAGGCGGGAGAAGATGTCGAAAGCGCGTTCACCGCGGCTCGTCTGCTCGACGACCATGGGCACGAGATTGAGGGCGGTGGTGCGATAATCCGGCATTGAGGTTCCAGGCTCGATGATGGGCCGACGGCGCCGCGCGAATGCGGGCAAGCCCCACTGGTTCATATCGCGTTCGCGGGGAGTCGTTGCAAGGCGTCGCTGGGGATCAATATAGTCCGGAGCCCGCACGCCTCGCCGCGTCGCGCGTTCCGGATGTCCGGACCACACAGAGATCGGTTGCTCATGCCGCTTATGGTCGTATCCGCCACGGACGCGTTCAAACGCGTCCGGCACAAGGATTCCCGCTGGCCCAGGTCGGCGGAGGCCCAGGCCGAGCGGCTGATCCCCCTGGCCCAGCCGCGCTTCTGGCCGAGCTTCCACATCAATCGCAGCGAACTGATCTTCACCATCGGCTCGTGCTTTGCCCGCAACATCGAACAGCAGCTGATCACCGAAGGTTACAAGGTCGCCGCGTCGAGCTTCGAGATCCCGCTCGACCTCCGGTTCAAGGCCGACCCGGACGCCCTGACGAACCGCTACGTGGTGACCTCCATCGCCAGCGAGCTGCAGTGGGGCTTCGGCCACGGCAAGCCCTACAAGATGAGGAACCTGGTCTACCTGGGCGATGACGACTGGTTCGATCCGCATCTGCATCCGCTGGTCGCCCCTGCCCCGCTGAAGACGGTGATGGAGCGGCGCGAGGCGATCGGCCGCTACATGGCCATGGCCAAGGAGGCGCGGGTCTTCATCATGACCCTGGGGCTGGCCGAGGCCTGGTACGACACTCAGTCGGGCCTCTACCTCAACGCCGTGCCGCCGACGCGGGCGCGCGAGGCCTTTCCGGACCGCTTCGAGTTCCACCTGCTCGACTACGGGCAAATCCTCGACCGGCTGGAGCTGATCCACGCCCTTCTGGCCCGTTACGGCCGGCCCGATTTCCGCATGCTGGTCACCGTCTCACCGGTGGCCATGAACACCACCTTCACCGGCGGCGATGTGCTGGTGGCCAACAGCTATTCCAAGGCGGTGCAGCGCGCCGCGGTCGAGGCCTTCGTCCGCGGCCACGACAATGTCGACTATTTCCCGAGCTTCGAGAGCGTCATGCTGTCGGATCGCCGCCGGGCCTGGCGCGAGGATCAGGCCCATGCCTCCGACGAGATCGTTCGGCTCAACGTCCTGCGCATGGTCGAGGCCTACGCCGATCCGGAGGAAACCACCGACGACCTGCAGGCCGCCCGGGCGACCCGGGCCTTCGCCATGGTGCAGACCGCCCGCGACGCCGCCGGCCTGGACGCCCCCGACGAGGCGATCGCCGCCTATCATGCCGCCATCGAGGCCGCGCCGGGCGAGGCCCTGATCCTGCTCGAATTCGGCCGCTTCCTCTACGAGCAGCGCCAGAACCAGGAGGCGGCCGAGATGATCGAGGCCTCCACCCGCTGCGGCTCCGGCTCCTACGGGGGCTTCTACTATCTGGCCCAGGTCTACTATGCCTCCCGTCGGATGGACGAGGCCTATGAGGCCGCGACCAAGGCGCGCGAGCTGCAGCCGACCCGCCCGGGCGTGATCGACCTCTCGGCCAACATCGCCCTTAAGCTGGGCCGTCTCGAGGAGGCGATGGATCTGGCCAAGACGCACCTGCAGCTCGACCCCAGCTCCCTCCCCTCGCGCGAGCGCCTGGAACAGCTGGTCGACCAGATGAAAGCCCAGCGCGCCAACGCGGCCGCCGGCCGCGGCGAAGGCGTCAAGCGCTTGCTCGACCAGGCTGGCGCCGGACGCCGCAAGCGCATCCGCGGCTGAGCCAGGCTACAGGGAGGCCGGCGCGCGCGCCTAGCTCTGGCTGAACTTGTCGAG
>DATCFQ010000548.1:0-2469 GCA_036509495.1 Caulobacteraceae bacterium | reverse complement strand
CGATGCTGCGCTCCCAGCCGCCTTCCCCCGCTTCCGGACGCTCCCACCAGAAGTCGAGCTTCTCGTGCAGCAGCGCCTCGACGATCCTGCGCATGCGCGGCTCGTCTTCGTGCATGGCGATGAGGACGATGGCGCTCATGGATGGTGTTTCCCAGGCGGGGAGCCCGACAGCGCCGAGGCCCGCTTCGTTGCATCGGCCAGGACGGCCCTGACAGTCGCCGACGACGGATCCCTGGCGGCCAGGGCGCGGGCGATCTGCAGCGCTTCCTGGGACGCCGCGATGGCGGCGGCGGGCCGGCCGAGCGCCATCTGGACCTCGGCGAGTTCGCCGTCGGCGATGGCGATCGCCAACGGATGCTCGGCGGATCTGGGATCGGCGGCGGCGAGGGCGCGGCGCAGCTTCAGCTCTTGTTCGAACCTGGGCGCGGCGCCGGCGGCGTCACCTTGCTCCGCCTGGATGAGGGCGACCCGGTCCAGGTCGGTCAACATGGCCGCGCTGGCTTCGATGAAGCTCGGGTCCTTGGCGACCACGGCCTGATCGATCGCCAGCGCCTCCTCGTCGGCCGCACGGGCGCCAGCCAGGTTTTTCTGGGCCTCGAGCGCATCGCCTTGGATCACCAGCAGGACCGCCAGATCGAGTCTGAGCTGCAAGTCCTCGGGCCGGGCGGCGATAAACTCACGCTGCATCGCGATCTGGCCCACCACCAGGGGCAGAGCGTCCGCGGAACGGCCGGCCTGGAGCAGGATCTGGGCGATCGCGGCGATCGGCCGATTCGAATTGTCGACGTCCGCCTGTGAGGCGTGGCCGCTCCTCAGCACGACCAGGGCCGCCGCGCCGAGCTGGCGGAAGGCGGCCACGGCGCCTTGCAGGTCGCCCTGGGCCTGCAGCGTCTGGGCCTCCGAATTCAAGGCGGCGATATGGGCCCTCTGAGCGTCGAGCGACGATGGGTCCGCCGCCAGCCAATGGCCGGCGGCGCTCCGGGCGGCGCGATCGGCCGCCAGGGCCCCAGCCTGATCGCCCGCCGCGGCGTCGATATCACCGCTGACCAGGTCGGCTTCGACGTGTTCGCCGTCGCTCGCGGCGGTCTCGGCGGCCATCCTGGCGGCGCGGTCGGCGTTGGTGAGGTCGTTGGCCCTGCGATAGAGGTAGGCCAGCGCCAGCCAGTCTTGGTAGTGGCTCGGATCGAGCCGGGTCACTTCGTCGTAACGGGCGATAACGGCGCTGACCTGCTCGCGGCCCTTGTCGGCGGCGTCCAGGGCCAGGACAGCGAAGGCCCGCGCCTCGGCGGCCTCCTGCAGATCGCGTTGTTTCTGCCGGGCGGCGCGGATGGAGGCCTCCAGCACCTTGGCGCCCTGCCAGTCGCCGGCGTTGGCCAGCTCCAGCAGATGCACGCCCTCGGGCGTCGCCAGTATGGTGTCGGCGGCGTCGCGAAGGACGGCCAGTTCGTGAGCGTAGGCCTCGTCCTTGGCGGCCAAGGCCGTGGCGAACTGCTCCTGGGCCGCGGCGGTGTCGCGGCCCAGTTGGTCGAGCTGGGCCTGGAGCTGGGCCGCCTTGCCGCGCGACGCCTGGGCGCTGGCGAGCTGCACGCGCGCGGACGCGAGCTGCGCCGCCAAGCCCTCGGCGCGGCGGCGCTGGGTCAAGAGATCGTCGTCCATCGCCTTGACGATGGCGTTCTGGGTCGCCTGGTTGCTGAACACGAAGGCCGCCGCGGCCGAGCGGGCGGCGGGCGTCCGGCCGTCGGCCCGGGCCCCCACGGGCGCGAGGGCCAGCAGGGCCGCGACGGTCGCGCTGAGGATCTGTCGACCGGCACGCATCAGCTATCGTTAAGCGGGGGCGCCCGCGGCGCCGCCCCTTCTATTGGGGGCCAATTCGCCCCTCAGGTGAGCGGCGGCGACGCCCGGCCCATCGGCCAGGGTGGTCTCCGCCTCGCCGAAGGTGGACAGCCGGGCGAGTTCGGCGACCTCATGGATCAGCCGGCCCAGGTGGCGGGCGCGGTTGACGCCGGTCTTGTTGAAGATGGCGCGGCGGTAGGATTTCACCGTCGCCGGGGTCATGCCGACATGCTGTCCCGCCTCCAGGGCGCTGTCGCCCGCGCCGATCCGCAGGGCCACCCGGGCCTCGGCGGGGCTGAGGCGCAGGGCCTTTTGCATGGCGCTCACCGCCGGCGCATAGGCGAGGTCGCAGGCCAGGTCCATGGCCCGCCCGGTGGCCTGGGCGGCGTTGAGCGCGCCCATCTTGCGCATCGCCCGGCGCAGCACATCCTTGGCGGTTTCGCGGCCGAGACCCAGGCTGGCGCCGGCGTCCTTCAGGTCGTCCGCCCGGATCAGGCCCTGGACCAGCATCGCCTCCACCCGGGTGAGGCCGAACGCCCTGGCCGCGGCCATGGTGTCGATGTCGAACTTGGCCAGATTGCAGACCGCCAGCATGGCCGTCCACCGCTGGACCTGCGGCAGGGGTCCGCCCAGGAT
>DATCFQ010000547.1:0-8911 GCA_036509495.1 Caulobacteraceae bacterium | reverse complement strand
GACGACTACACCATCGCCGACATGGCGGCCGCGCCCTGGTACGGCGGACTGGTGGTCGGCAACACCTATGAGGGGGCCGAGTTCCTGGCGGTGCACGAGTACGAGAATGTGATCCGCTGGGCCGAAGAGATCTTCGCGCGGCCGGCGGTGAAGCGCGGCCGGATGGTCAACCGGGGCTTCGGTCCGCTGGAGAACCAGCTGCGCGAACGCCACGACGCCTCGGACTTCGAGCTGCGCACCCAGGACAAGCTGGAGCCGGCGGAGAGCTAGGAGACGGCTAGCTCCCGCGCCTTGACCTCGGCGATGGCGACGGCGGTCAAAGCCTGGCCCTGATGATGTCGGCGACGCGCAGCGCGTTGGCGATGATGGTCAGGGTCGGGTTGACCGCCCCGATCGACGGGAAGAAGCTCGCGTCGGTGACGTAGAGGTTATCGACCTCGTGGGCGCGGCAATCGAGGTTCAGCACCGAGGTCGCGGGATCGACGCCGAACCGGCAGGTTCCCGCCTGGTGCGCGGTGCCGCCCAAGGGAATGTTCTTGCCAAGATAGAGTGAGCGCTCGAGCAGCATGGCCGGCCAGCCGATGTCGGACAGCACGTCCTTCAACTTCTGCTCGAGGCGCTCGAGCGCCTCCGGGTTGGTCTCGACCAGATCGAGCTGGACCTTGCCGTCCTTGTATTGGACGCGATTTTCAGGGTGCGGAAGATCCTCCGCCTGCAGCCAGAAATCCATGGAATTCGCGGCCATCTCCTCGAACGGCATCTGCGGCAGCCAATCGAGCCACGCGGGCAGCGCTTCGCCCTTGATCTGGTCGGCGTGGCTGGTGGCGCACATCTGGATGAGGCCGAGTGGATAGTCCCAGTCGTCGCTGCCGAAATAGAAGTCGCTAAGCGCCAGGGTTTTCTGGAACACCGTATTGTTGGGTTGGCGCATCACGGCCATGACGATGCTCATGTCGTGACGCATATAGTTGCGCCCGACTTGGTCGGAACCGTTGGCTAGGCCGCGGGGGTGGCGCTCGTCGGCCGAGCGCAGCAGCAATAGGGCGGACGAGAGTGCGCCGCACGCGACGACCACCGTGTCGGCGGTATAGACTTCCGCCCGCCCTTCACGCTCGACGTGCACCGCATCGACCCGACGGCCGGTCGGGTCGACGCCGAGGCGCGAGACATAGGCCCCGGTCAGCAGCCTCACGTTCTGGTGCGCCGCCAGCGTTGGATCGATGCAGATCACCTGAGCGTCCGCCTTGCCATTGAGCAGGCACGGGAAGCCGTCGAACGCGCTGCAGCGCATGCAGACGCTGGTCGGTGTGGCGAAGCCGTCCTCCTTCTGGTCGAGTAGGATGCCGAGGGGCAGGTGAAACGGCTTCAGGCCGATTTTCTCCAGCTTGTCCGAAAGCTCGGCGATCTTCGGCTCGTGCCTGACCGGCGCGAACGGATAGGGATGCTCGCAGGGCGGCTCGTTCGGGTCCTCGCCGCGCTTGCCGTGGACATGAAAGAGCGCCTCCGCCTGGTCATAATAGGGGGCGAAGGCGTCGTACTTCAGGGGCCACGCGGGCGAGACGCCGCCGGCGTGCGTGACCTCCCCGAAGTCGCGCTCGCGCAATCGAAACAGCGCCGCGCCATAGACCTTCGAGTTGCCGCCCACGAAGTAGTGGAGCGCCGGGCTGAAGCTGTCCCCATTGGCGTTGGTCCAGGTCTCCGCGGCCTGGTATTTGCCGTCGACGAAAACCGCCTGGGCGCTCCAGTTGTCTTCTTCGCGAGGCAGGTAGCCGCCGCGCTCCAGGATCAGGATGCGTTTGCCGGTCGGCGCCAGGCGTTGCGCGAGAGAGGCGCCGCCGGGGCCGCTGCCGACGACGATGAGGTCATAGTGCTCGGCCACACGCTGCTCTCCGGCAGGATCGAAGCCGATCCATGGATGCAGACTGAACGGCGGCCGGGCCGGTCTGGTTCATCTTTGCGGAGGATTGCAGGCGTTGGAACGGTCCCTGCGATCGTCGCCCGCCCACGATCGAAACTAAAGCTCGCCGCTCGCCGCCAATGCCTTGATGCGACTGGCCGTGCGCATGGCGATGGCGGTGATCGTCAGGGACGGATTCACCCCGCCAGCGGTGGGAAAGATGGAGCCGTCGCAGACCCAGAGATTGGGAATGTCCCAGCTTCGGCAATCGGAATTCACCACGCTGGACGCCGCGTCGAAACCCATGCGGGCGGTGCCGGCGAGGTGGTTGGTGTCGTCGGTTTGGCGAAAGACGTCGGTGGCGCCGACCCGTTCCAGGCTGGTCTGCATCTGGTCCAGGGCATGGGCGATCATCGCCTTGTCGTTCTCGCCCCAGCCATAGGTGATGCGGGCCACTTTCAGGCCGTACTGGTCGGTCTCGGCGTCGAGGGTCACGCGATTGGCCTCGTTCGGCAGCATTTCGCCGACCATCTTCAGCCCGACCTGATGGTTGTATTTCGCCATCTCGTCGCGGAGCGCCTGGCCCCACAGCCCCCGCGCGCTGGTCTGGATGCCGACCCACTCGATGGGAAGCGGCCCTTGGGCCATCCAGCAATAGCCGCCGTGGAAATCCTTCCGGTCGTCGTAGTTCCAGTGCTCGGTGATGGTGAGGGAAGGGGGCCCCTTGTACCAGCGCACCTCGTCCTGCATCACGCCGAAGACCGCCTGGTTCGACTGCACCATCAGGTTCTTACCGACGAGGCCGGAGGAGTTGGCCAGCCCCTGCGGATGTCGCGCGTCGGCAGAGGCGAGCAGCAGGCGCGGCGTTTCGATGGCGTAGCCGGCCACCACCACGTTCTTCGCTTTCTGGAAGCGCCACCTGCCCTCGCGGATGTAGTGGACGCCGGTGGCGCGCCCGCCCCGGTCCGCCTCGATCCGCCCGACCATGGCGAGGTCGCGGATTTCCGCGCCCGCCAGGATCGCCTTGGGGATGAAGGTGACCAGCTGGCTCTGCTTGGCGTTGGTGGAGCAGCCGAACCGGCAGAAGCCGCGATAGACGCAGGGCGGCGACTTGCCGTGAGGGGCGGAGACGGTGGCAAGCGGCGTCGGCGTCCACCCGATGCCCATGGCCTCGCAGCCCCGCGCCAGCAGATCGCCCGCCCCGTTGATCTCGTGGGCGCGGTACGGATAGGCGGGCCGCTCGGGGCCCCAGGGATAGCGCGTCGGACCGGAGATGCTGAGGGCGCGCTCCGCCTTGGCGTACCAGCCCCACATGTCCCGCCAATCCAGCGGCCAGTCCGCGCCGTAGCCGAGCGCGCTTCTGGACTTGAACCATTCCGGACGGAAGCGCAGCGAAACCATGGCGAAATGGACCGTCGAGCCGCCGACGGACTTGCCGCTGTTCTTGCCGCCCATGGTCAGGGGGTTGGCGCCGTCGACGATGCGATTGTCGGTCCAATAGAGCTTGTTCTGCTCGGTCTCGTCGGAGGCGAAGTCCTCCAGCGGCCGGAAATAGGGGCCCGCGTCGAAGCCGATGACCGAGAAGCCCGCTTGCGCCAGCCCCGCGATCAGCGGGCCGCCGCCGGCGCCGGTGCCGACCACGACGAAGTCCACCGCATCGTCTTCGGCATATTCGCGCATCGCCAGCCAGGCGCCCGGGCGCATCACATCCGGCGCGCGCCCGCCGGTGGCGCGAGGGGCGGCGAACGGGTCAGCGGACACGGCTGTTGTCCCGGCGCGCCTTGGTCTCTTCACCCGGCGCCGCCTCGACGGCCTCCCAGGGATCGCGCCGGTTCAACGCGAGACGGACGTAGCCTCGCGGGCTGGCCGGACCGCCAAAGCCGATCTCGTTCCAGGCCGTGGGGGTGGCGTAATAGGCGTGGGTGATGTCCGGGATCAGGCGGTGCTCGAAGAAGGCCTTGCAGGGCATGTCGCCCCAGGCCTCGCCTGTGAGCGCGCCAGTCTGGGCCCGGCGCAGCAGCTCGTCCTGGCGTTCGCCGAGAAGGGTGTCAAACGCGCCGCCGAACGCTGAGCGGGCCTCCTGATCGAGCGCCTTCAACCCTCGCCGCCAGGCTTCTCCCTGGGGCGGCAGCACCGCATAGCGATAGCCGTCCTGGATATCGTCGGCCATCTTCTGGTCGACATAGGCCGGCAGGGGGACCTTGGGCCGGTCGGCCGGCTGCGGCATGACGCGGTCGCAGACCGCCTCCAGCGTCGTCCATTCGTCCGCGGTGAAGAACCGAGGCTCGCGCGGGACCGCGAGGCGCCTATCGATCGCCTCCCGGGTCGCGCGATTCCACGACGGTGTGTCGCGCTTGGCCTCGACGTCGTAACCGGGATAGCGCCCGCTCACCGGCGCGATCTTTCTAGAAGTCCAAGCGCCGCCAGACCGGCCAGCGCCAGGCCGGTGAAGGACGGCGGCGCGGGAATCGGGGGCCCGTCGATCATGGTCTGGCGCCAATTGCGCCAGCCCCCCATGCCTCGCCCGACGCCCATGATGTGGAAGCCCGCTCCGGCAAAGCCCAGAAGCGCGGTGAGACGCAGCGCCCAGCGGGTCACCGGTCTTTCTTGCCGCCGGCCGCCGGCCGCTGCGGCGCCCAGGAGCGCGGCTGCGAGCGGAGGCAGACTGACCGGCAGGTACATGAACGGGTTCTGATAGGCGCCGCGGTAATGCAGCAGGCCCGCTTCACCGACCGTGCCCAGCAGGCCCACGCCCGTTGTCGCCGCCAGAAACCGGCCCGCCGGCAAGCCGACGATGGTTGGGGGAGAGCCAGGCGCGTTGTCCCGCGTACGCTCGCCCAGAAATCCGAGAAGCCCCGACAGAATGAGAGCGGCGGGCGCGCCGAGGGGCGCGGAGTAGAAGAGGTTCTGAAACCTGAACCCACCGGGCTTCTTGGCGATATTGTAGAGGTGCGCGCCGGTCCCGACGAGGCCGACCAAGGCCGCGGTGGCGAACACCACGTCCCGCGCCCGATGGGGTTGGGGCCTGCGGTCGGTGTGGCCGTGGAGACCGGCAAGCAGAGACAGGGCCGAGCTCACCAGCGGCGCGTACATGGCCTTGTTGTGGAAGGACCCGCGATAGTGTTCGACCGCGCTGTCCATCAGGACCGACGCCGCAAGCATGCTGGCGGCCCGGTTCAATCCTCGGGCCGCTCGGACGGCGCCTCCCGGCGCGGACTCGATGTCGGGCGCCGTGGTCGGCCGCTTGAGGATCGCGGGCATGGCTAATGCTTGCCGGGCACGAAGGTGGAGATCAGCTCCTTGACGCTGTTCTTCACGACCGACGCCAGCTCCGGCTCGGTCTCCAGCATGGTCATGAAGTGGCCGGCTTCCTCGAGCGTGATGTGCGGCGGCAAGGGCGGCACGTTGGGATCGGTGTAGGCTTCGAGGATCACCGGCCGATCGGCGTTCAGCGCCTCGTCCCACGCCGCGCCGACCTTGTCCGGATCATCGACGAAGATCCCCTTCAGTCCGATCAGCTCGGCGTACTTTGCGTAGGGGAAATCGGGGATGCTCTGGGTCGACTCGGTCTTGCCGGTTCCGAGCTGGACGCGTTCCTCCCAGGTCACCTGATTCAGGTCCCGGTTGTTGAGGACCAGCACGACCAGGTGCGGGTTGGACCACTGCCGCCAGTATTTGGCGATCGTGATCATCACATTGATTCCGTTCATCTGCATGGCGCCGTCACCCATGCAGGCGATCACCGTGCGCTCGGGATAGGCCATCTTGGCGGACAGGGCGTAAGGCGTCCCAGCGCCCAAGGAAGCCAGGCCGCCCGAGAGAGAGGCCTTCATGCCGCGCCGCATCTTCAGGTCGCGGGCGAACCAGTTGGCGGCGGAGCCGGAGTCCGCCGTGACGATAGCGTTGTCGGGGAGGCGTGGCGACAGCTCCCAGAACACGCGCTGCGGGTTCAGGGGCTCGGCGCTGTTCATGGCGCGCGCCTCGAGCACCTTCCACCAGTCGGACATGTCTTCGGCGATCTTGTCTCGCCAGGACGTGTCGGCGTTCTGTTTCAGCAGCGGGAGGAGGGCCGCGAGCGTGGCGGCGCTGTCGCCCACCAGGTTCACCTCCATCGGATAGCGCAAGGACAGGTTCGCGCCATTGATGTCGATCTGCACGCCCCGAGCCTTGCCGGGCTCGGGGAGGAATTCCGAATAGGGAAAGCAGGAACCGATCATGAGGAAGGTGTCGCAGCCCTTCAGGAGATCCCAGCTCGGCTTCGTGCCGAGCAGTCCCAAGGAGCCGGTCACCCACGGCAGATCGTCCGGCAGCGCGGCCTTGCCGAGCAGAGCCTTGGCGCAGCCGGCGCCGAGCCTGTCGGCGACGGCGATGACTTCGTCCGTGGCCGCCAGCGCGCCGGCGCCCACCAGCATGCCGACTTTGGCGCCCGCGTTCAGCACCTCGGCGGCGGCTTGCAAGCCGGCGAGTTCGGGGACCTTGGAGATCGTCGGAAAGCCGACGCCGGTGTGGGTGTAGCCATGCTTCACCGGCGGTTCTTCAAACTTCATCAGCTGCAGGTCGTTTGGCAGGATGATGGCGGTGACGGTGCGCTTGGCCTGAGCGATGCGCACCGCCCGATCGACGATGGTGCGGACTTGGGCGGGGATGGTTCCGGTGGCCACGTACTCCGACGCGACATCTTTTAACGCGGATTGCAGATCGATCTCCTGCTGGTAGGAGGCGCCGATCGAGGCCCGCGCCTGCTGGCCGACGATCGCCACCACCGGCACGTGGTCCATCTTGGCGTCGTAAAGCCCGGTGATCAGGTGCGTCGCGCCAGGGCCAGAGGTGGCGTAACAAAGGCCGACGCCGCCGGTGAACTTGGCGTGGGCGCTGGCCATGAAGGCCGCCATCTCTTCGTGGCGGACCTGGACGTACTCCATGAAGTCCTTGGCCCGTTCAAGCGCGACATCCAGGCCGCCGACGCCGTCCCCCGGATAGCCGTAGACGCGCCTCAGCCCCCATTCGTGCAGCCGCTTCCAGACGAATTCGCTGACGCTCATGCTCACGGCAGTCTCCAATCTCCAGGCACGCGCGAGGACGCCGAGCGCTTCACGGTGGCGAAGGCATTACGCCTCGGCCAGACGGATGTTCCTTCTCAAGAGATGATTGTGATCGGGCCGCGACAGGCGGAACCCGCAATGCTTCGGAAGGCTTTGGCTAGACATGCGGACCCCAGCCCCGGCGGTCGAAACTGTGCTGGACGTCAAGACGACCATCGGCGAGTCGCCGTTATGGTGCGCTGCTGAACGGGCCCTCTATTGGGTCGATATCAAAAGGCCGGCCCTCTATCGCTTTGAACCTTCCGGCGGCGCGTATCGCACGTGGGCGCTGACCAGCGACGTCGGGGGGTTTGCCTTGCTGAAGTGTCGCCCCGGGGCGCTCGTGGCCCTTCGCTACGGCCTGCACCATCTGGACTTCGCGACCGGCGCCTTGGCCTTACTGGCGCAAAGTCCATTCGACCCGACGCTGTTTCGCTTCAACGAGGGTGCGTGCGACGTCAATGGCCGGTTCTGGATCGGCGTCATGTTCGATCCCCTCGAGCCCAGCGGGCGCAAAGAGAAGGGCTTGCTGCACAGCTACACGCTGAACGGCGGGCTCAGAGCGGAGTCCGATCTGTCAGATCTGCACAACGGCATGGCTTGGAGTTCGGATGGTCGCACCTTTTATCTGTCACACAGCTACGAACGGCGAATATTCGCCCACAATTATGATCCCGAAGCTGGTCTGATGGAGAAGGGCGGCTTGCTCGCGACCCTGCCTGAGGCGCTGGGCATTCCCGACGGCGCAGCTGTCGATGCCGAGGGCGGCTACTGGACCGCCTGTCACGGCGGCGGGCGCCTGAGGCGGTTTCATCCGGACGGTTCGGTGGATCGCGACGTCATGTTGCCGGTCAGCCAACCGACCATGTGCGCCTTCGGCGGTGAAAACCTCGACGAACTTTACGTGACGAGCGCGCGGGATAAATTGAGCGCAGGACAACTGAAAGAAGAGCCTCTGGCTGGCGCAATTCTGCGTCTCCGCCCGGGAGAGCGAGGCGCGGTCAGGCCCGTCTACGTGCGCTGAAAGCCGGTTCGAAATGCCTTTCGGCGCTGAATGTCCTACGCCCGCCGCGCCTTGACCTCGGCGATGGCGACGCGGCAGCGGCCGTCGGGGTCGAGTTCGAGGCGGCACTCGTCGTCGAACGACATCACCGCCCGCGAGCCCGGCGAATAGGGCGCCCAGTAGGGTAGGGCGGAGCCGCCCTGGTTGGGATCGCCGTGGCGGGCGAAGGCCACCCAGGCCGTGCTCATCTTGTCGGCCAGCACCTGGGCGGCGGGGGCGTTTCCGCAGACCTCGCGCGCGCTGGCGATGTTGTCGAACACATAGGGGATCTCCGAGCCGTGCGGGCAGTGCAGCTTGCCGCCGCGGGCGGGGGAGAGGCGGTTGAACTGGTAGACATAGACCGGCGCCCGCGCCTGGGACGCCTTGCGCGAGGCCTGTTCCAGCACGTCCGAGCGCATCCAGAATTCGCTGGAGATCAGCTGGTAGAGGAAGACGTTGTCGCGGCTCGGGTGCTCCTCGCGATAGAGGGCGACGAGGCGGGCGGCGGTGGGATCGTCGGTCCGGCAATAGGTCTTCACCCGGCCGAGCAGCTCGGCCTCGTCCATCGGCTCCAGCGGCGTATCGAGGAAGAAGGTCGATTCGGTCAGGTTGCTGCCGGTCATCAGCGGCACGTCGGCCGAGATCTCGGTGGGGACCGGGCCGAACGGATCGTCCGGAATCGAGCGGGCGTCGACGATCGGCCCGAAGGCCATGCCGCCCGGGCCCACGGCCTTGACCAGCTCCTGCGCCGGCAGCGCCTGCAGCTTGGCCACGTCGGCCGGGGTCAGATTGAGCTTGTCCATCAGCCCCTTGGCGCTGGCCGTCGCCTGCTCGGCCCGGCCGATGCGCAGGGCAGCGCCGCTCTCGGCCACGGCGCGGTGGAACAGGCCG
>DATCFQ010000546.1:0-2103 GCA_036509495.1 Caulobacteraceae bacterium | reverse complement strand
CAGTTCACCCCGGACATCCTGGCTTACGCCTCCTATGCGACCGGCTTCACTGCCGGCGGCATCAACGGTCGTCCGTTCAACACCACCACGGACATCTTCCCTTACGGTCCGGAGACGGTGAAATCCTACGAAGTCGGCCTGAAGACCGAGCTGCTCGACCATCACCTCCGGCTGAACGGCGACATCTTCCAGGAGGACTACACCAACATCCAGGTGACCCAGCTGGGCTCGCAATGCGGGTGCAGCCACACCAACACGGTGTTCTTCACCGCCAATGGCGGCAACGCCCGGATCCGCGGCTTCGAACTCGAGGCGGAGGCGCGTCCGATCGGCGGTCTCGTGCTGAATGGCTCGATTGGCTACAACAAGTTCCAGTACACCTCGATCCTGGCCGGCGTGTCGCTGAGCCTGTCGAGCCCGCAGTTGTTCACGCCGGACTGGACCATCAACCTCGGCGGCCAGTACGACATCGACGTGGGGAATTTGGGCGTCCTGAGCCCCCGCGTGGATGTGACCTGGCAGTCGACGATCCACTTCACCGCCACCGAACTCGACGATCCGCTCGCCAACCAGCCGAGCTATGGCCTGGTCAACGCACGCCTCACCTGGCGCCCAACGAATGGCAAGTGGATGGTCTCCGGAGCGGTGACCAACCTCGGGGACAAGCTCTACTACACCCAGAAGTTCAACGGCCTGACCTCCTTCGGCGTCGCCACCGGCCAGGTCGGCCAACCCCGCGAGTTCACCGTCTCGGTGCGCCGCAGCTTCTAGCTCAGGCGCCGCCGATCATCGTCCGGTCGCGGATGAACTGGGACATCACCCGCTTCACACCGGAGCTGGGGGGGCGCCGGCGTGCAGGGCCCGCCCGGCCGCAAAGCTTTACCGCTGAACGCCGCGGATCAGAACCGGGCGCCGATGCTGGAGGCATGGACTGGAAGGGACCCTGCTTCCCGGGTTAGGTTCGGGGACAAGAGGACGCCGGCCATCCGCGCCGGGAGCCCCGGGAGACGCGCCTTGAAGAACGTCGAAGGAAAGGTCGCCTTCATCACCGGCGGCGCGAGCGGCATCGGCTACGGCATGGCCCAGGCCTTCCTCGACGCGGGCATGAAGGTGGTGGTCGCCGACCTTCTGCAACAGCATCTCGACGAGGTCGCCGCCCGCCATCCCGGAGCCAACAACCTGCACCTGATCAAGGTCGACGTCACCGACCGTCCAGGCATGGAGCGGGCCGCCGCCGAGACCGAGAAGGTGTTCGGCAAGGTGCACCTGCTCTGCAACAACGCCGGCGTCGCCGCGCGCGGCAATATCGACGAGCACAGCTACGAGGACTGGGACTATGTGCTGGGGGTCTGCGTCGGCGGGACCGTCAACGGCCTGGTCAATTTCCTGCCCAGGATGAAGGCCCACGGCGAGGGTGGCCACATCGTCAACACCTCGTCGATGGCCGGGATGATCCCGGTGCCGGCCTTCGTCGGCAGCTATTCGACCGCCAAGTTCGCGGTGCGCGGCATGAGCGACGCCCTGCGGCTGGCGCTCGCGCCCCACAAGATCGGGGTCTCGGTGCTGTGCCCCGGGCTGGTGGCCACCCGGGCGATGACCTCCGGCGGCGTCTACCGCGCCACCCACGACCAGGGCGGTGAGCAGAGCGGCGACAGCCCCGAGCCGATCACTCGCGGCATGGACCCCCGCGACCTGGGCGAGCGGGTGCTGCAGGGTATCAAGAACAACGAACTCTACATCTTCCCGCACGGCGAGTTCAAAGACGAGGTCGGCGAGTACTTCCAGCGCATGCTGGACGCCTTCCCGGGCCCCCAGGATATCGACCCCGAACGCGCCGAAATGGAAGCTCGCCGCGCCAAGACCACCGAGGAAACACGCCTGGCCTCCTTCGCGATCGACAATTGAGCCTTCAGCCCAGCTGCTCGAGGTCCTCGTAGTCGGCGGGCCGCAGCTTTTCGGCCAGCTGCTTGCGGGCCCGGTAGGCGCGCATCTCGACCACCTTGGGGGTGACGCCCAGGACCTCGGCGGCCTCGCGCTGGGAGAGGCCCTGCAGGGCGGTGAGGATCAGAGGTTCGCGCAACTGGCGCGGCAGGGCGGCGATGG
>DATCFQ010000545.1:0-2597 GCA_036509495.1 Caulobacteraceae bacterium | reverse complement strand
TGCCGACGCGTTGTGCGGAATTAAAGAAGTGGGCGGAATTACCATCGCCCAAAAACTCGACACCGCAGGCCAGCCCGACATGCCTGCGAGCGCGATCGCCAGCGGATGCATCGATTTTGTACTTTCACCTGAGGATATTGCGCACGAAATTGTGCGGATCGCAGGCGGCTCAACGTGATGGCTTTCGCCAAGCGCGCTGCGGCTGGTGCTGAGATATCAGTGGGCCAGGCCGATGGACTGTCGGAGTGCTGGCCTACACCGCCTACCTTGGCGGGAAGCTCGTTTACGATGTCGGAGTCGGCGTCGAGCCAGCCCACGGCGTGTGTCGAAGCGATGCGCCGAAGCTGAAGTCCGGTCAGGTCGGTTCGTTCGTCAAGACGGCGGCAACGGACCTGGTCCATGGCGTGCAGCACATGGTCCAGGAGGTGGCGAAGGGTCGCCTCGTCCCCACCCTCATGGCCTCGCGACGTAAGCAGCCCGAGGTTCCCGTATCGGAGGCGGCCGGAACCCCGGCATGAACCGGTCGACAGCGTCGGTCGACGCTTATCCTTGCTTCAGAAAGTCGCCTTATGTCTGACCAAAGCCTTGACGTGCAGAGTGCTATCGAACTTCGCCTGAAGGCGCTTTCGCGCTGGGACAATGAGGGTGGGGCAGGACCTCACGGCCCACAGGAGAGCGCTGCACATGTTCTCCCAGACCCCGACGTCCCCAACCTGACCGACGCCGAGCTGATTCAGCTTCGCGTGCGCGTGATCGCGCTGGAGAATCTCATCATCATGATGCTCGCGGAAGGCTCCGATCGGCAGCTGGAACTCGCGCGTGAGATGGCGGCCTATATCTCGCCGCGGCCGGGCTTCACCCATCATCCGCTGACGACGCAGGCGGCAGCACATATGGTCGATCTCGTCGATCGGGGGATTCACTACCGAAGCGTCGATCCTGTCATGACTGCGGCTCAACCAACGCTGGCGAAGCCGTATAAATCCATGCCGGTGTTCGACGAGGTAAGCCTCCCCGCCGGCCTGCGCCGCGAACATCGCACCAAGGCTGGCTCGTGGGGCGTCATCCGCGTGCTTGAGGGACGCCTGCGCTATCAGGTGCTCGACCCGAGTTCCGAAGTGATCCTCGAACCCGGCCATCCCGGGCTGATCCTTCCCGAGCAACCCCATCTCGTCGAGCCGCTCGGCCCCATCCGGATGCAGATCGAGTTCTACGACCATCTGCCCGATCTATAGTCCGACCGCTTCCGCAGGATACACGAGTAAAGCGCCCTGAGTGCGCGCCGCGGGGTTCATCTTGGCGACATCGACCCGGGCAGCGCCCATCAGGTGAAAGACATCCCTTCCATCGTGGAGGAGGTAGTCGGCGACGAATCGCCGATGGCAGCGCCACCAGACCGCTTCCGAACACATGATCGCGCATCGCCGCTCGCGGCTCAGTCCGGTCAGACGCGAGAAGCCACCGCGAAACTCGTCGGACAACGCGTAGTCAGCGTAATTGTGGAAGCTCTGGTTGGTCCAGAAGCCATTGATCTCGGGCGGAACCGTCTTCGACTTGGCGCGCCGCCCGCCCAACTCCGCGATCCGGGTATGGCCGATCTGCCAGGCGCCTAGCGCCTCGGGAAGGCTATCGAGGTTGAACTGGGGATTGGTGCGGGATCGCGGCGTGCTGCGGATATCGACGACCAGATCGACCTGTCCCTGCTTCAGCAGTTCGACGAACTCGGCGATGCTCCGCGTGGAATGGCCGATCGTATAGACGGGAGGCCGTTTCACCAGCGTCACGCGAGCGCCCGTCGAACCGCATCGCGCAGCGCGGGAAGCACGTCCGCCTCGAACCACGGATTTTTGGCTGCCCAATGCCGACTGCGCCAGGACGGGTGCGGCAGCGGAAAAACGGTCGGCAGGTGATCGCGAAAGAGCATCACCCGCTCGGACATCTTGCCCCGCCCTAACGCGTCATTCTGGGCGTGCGTACCCACCAGCAGCGTCAGCCGAAGGTCTGGCATGTGCGCTAGCAGCCGGTCACGCCAGAGCGGCGCGCATTCGGGACGCGGAGGCGCGTCGCCGCCGCTTGGCAAGCGCCCGGGATAGCAGAGCCCCATCGGCAGGATCGCGATCCTGCGCTCGTCATAAAAGGTCTCGTCCGACACGCCCATCCATTCGCGCAAGCGATCGCCCGAAGCATCGGAAAAGGGAATGCCGCTCTCGTGAACCTTCGTCCCCGGCGCCTGGCTGGCGATCAGGATGCGCGCCGTCGCCGAGGTCTGGACGACGGGTCGAGGACCCAGGGGCAGGACATCGGCGCAGGCGCGGCAGGCGCGGACTTCGCCCAACAGGGAATCGAGCGTCTTCACGCCCTGTAGATGGGTCCTTACACTCGACTTGAGAATGGCCGAGCAAAGGCGATCAGGAGAGGCGCAGATGACCAAGCGATTCAAAGTGGGGGATCGGGTCGGGTGGAACTCGGAAGCCGGCCATGTCAGCGGGACGATCATCCGGGTTTATACCAACGACTTCGATTACAAGGGCCACACCCACCGCGCGAGCCCCGAGTCGCCGCAATATGAGATCAAGAGTAGCAAGACCGACCATATT
>DATCFQ010000544.1:0-5891 GCA_036509495.1 Caulobacteraceae bacterium | reverse complement strand
CGGCCGCCGCCTCCACCGCGTCGGCGTTCGCCACGTCGGTCGGGATGGGCAAGGCGCGCACGCCGAATTCGCGCAGCTCCGAGGCAGCCTGTTCCAGCCGGCTTCGGTCGCGGGACAACAAGGCCACGTCCCAACCGTTGCGGGCGAACTCCGTCGAGGTGGCCCGTCCGACGCCGGCGCCCGCGCCGGTGATGACCACAATCCTGTTCATGATTCTGCTTTCAACAACTGGTTTGGCTACACGAATCCGTTAGGTCCACCGCTCGGTCGCCGTGGCGTAGCTCTTTTGGCCCACGGCGGCCGGATCGCCTTTCAGGGTCTCGAACCGCGTCGCTTCGCCGTCGCGCCAGAAGCGCAGGTCGAAGACGTGGTCGCCGACGCGCAGATCTCTCAAGGTGAGTTCGGGCAGCCAGTCCGGCAGGGCCGGATCGATGTCCAGCCTGCCGCCCGGCGCGTCGGGCTGGAATCCGACGATCATTTCCAGCAGGGCGAAGCACGACCCTGCCGCCCAGGCCTGCGGAACGTTTGCGCCAAGGTATTGGACCGGGAAATTGGTCGGTTCGCGCTGGGCGCCGGCATATAGCTCCGGCATCTGATGTTGGGCGAAGTAGCCGGCCGCGCCGCTGACGTCTCTGGCGATACGCGACGCCTCCTCGGCGAACCCGTAACGACGGAAGCCCATGGCGATGATGCCGTTGTCGTGAGGCCAAACCGCGCCGTTCTGATAGGAATTGGGGTTGAAGGATGGGTTGTCGGTCGAAAGCGTGCGGATGCCCCATCCGCTCCACATGTCCGGCTGCATCAGTCGTTTGACGACCTTCGCCGCCCGGTCCGGCGGGACGATGCCCGACCACAGGCATTGGCCTGGGTTGGAGGCGACGCTCAAGACCGGCTTCTTGTCGCCGTCGAGGGCGAAGGCGTAAAAGCCGGACGCCTCGTCCCAGAACGCGTCGTTGAAGCGGTCGAACAGAGCCTTGGCCTTGCGGCGCAGCGACCGCGCGCGCGCGGATTTTCCCAGCGCATCGTAGATCTGGGCCATGCGCATCCAGGCATCGTAGACGTAGCCCTGGATCTCCACCAATGCGATGGGCGTCTTGACGATCGAGCCGTCGGTATCGACCAGCGCCTGGCCCGAATCCTTCCAACCCTGATTGTAGGCCCCGGCCTTCGACCGGGTCTGATATTCCTGGAAACCATCGCCGTCCCGGTCGCCGTACTTGTCGATCCAGGCCAGGCATTTCTCGGCGGTTCGCATATAGCGCGTGAGCAGGTCCGCGTCGCCGGTGCAGCGCCAGGCGTTGTGCAGCACGATCAGGTAGAGAATCGTCGCGTCCGCGGTCCCGTAGTAGGGGGTGTGCGGAATGAGCTTGAAGTGCGCCAGCTCGCCGCGACGCAGCTCATGCATGATCTTGCCGGGCTCGGCGTCGCGATAGTCGTCACGCCTGGTCGCCTGGTGGCGGCTCAACACCTCGAGCGCCCCGCGAGCCAGCCGCGGATAGACCATGGCGTTCTGCAGCGAGACCGTCAGGCTGTCGCGTCCGAACAGGGCCAGGAACCAGGGGATGCCTGCGGCCGGCACGAACTCCAGGCGCTCCGTGCCTTCGATGGGCAGCCGCAAGGCGGCCATGTCCTCGAGCGACTGGTGGTAGAAGTGGTATAGCTCCTCGTTGCTCGTCTCGATCTTGAGCGCCGCGTCCCGCCACTGGGTCAGCTCGAGATGCGCGCCGCCGCCTTCGGCCTGGGCGATGCAGTGATCGGGCGCGAGGTCGATGGTCTTTCCATCGCCTACCGCATAGAGCAGGCAGGCGTGCCAGGCTTGGCCAGGCTCGAGTTCGAGCTCGAAACTGATCCGGCCATTGGCGTAGACCGGCCTGGAGCCCCACCTGTGCGCCGTGACGGTGACCCGGCGCACGAAGTCCTTGTTGGTGTAGGTGACCGCAAGGCGTGAGTCGCCCGGCGACCACGAGGTGGCGATCCGGCCACGCCGGACGATATTCCCGGATTTGACCTCGAAGATATCGGCGAAGTCGCTGCGAACCACGATCTCGAGGTTGAACTGGACCTTGCCCATGCCGTGGTTGATCAAATCGAGATCCTCGTGAATCCCACCGGCGATCGAACGGCTGATCGACAGGCCGAGGGTGTGCTCGGGCACATCGCCGGTCTCGGTGTGGAGGATCGGATTGGTGAGGAAGATGCGGTTGGCGTGGTAGGCGATGTTTCCGCTGTTCAAGAGCTGCCAGGGCTGGCCGTCGGCGAAGATCTGCCAGGACGAGAGGACCCGCGTGTCGGCGTGATAGAAGCCCTTGTCGGTCGGCCAGGGAATTTGACCGTCCGGGTCCGTTATGAGAACCCCATAGCCCTGGTTGATCGCCAACCGAGGCGGTCCGACGGTTATTTCCGGTGGCATCGATCGATCCTGCGCAGCCCTGCAGCGACCGTTTCAACGAGGTCCGCCGGCGTCCTCGGGTAACCAGGCAAAGACCCGCAATGTTCCCGCTCGCGGGGGCGATGCCGGATGACGGCGCATGACCGCGACCTAGACAAGCTGCGCGCGATCAAGTTCCCGACGCATTGCCGGCGCCGCCCACCTTGCGTCCGCGGCATTCCCGTGGCGGCGGTAGAGTTCCACATAGTCGCGCGCCATGCGCTCGACCCCGAAGCGCCGCTCGAAACGTTGGCGGATCTTGCGTCGATCCAGTCCGCCTATCCGGCTCGCGGCTTCGATGGCCTGATCGATGCTCTGGACGATGAAGCCGGTGACGCCCGGGTCCACGATCTCCGGGACCGAGCCGTTGCGCCAGGCGATCACCGGCGTGCCCGCGGACATGGCCTCGATCATCGCCAGACCGAAGGGCTCGGGCCAGTCGATGGGAAACAGCAGCGCCACGGCGTCGCCCAGGAAACTCCGCTTGCGGGCGTCGTCGATCTCTCCGAGGAACTCGATCAGCGGGTGGTCGAGCCAGGGCCTGATCACCGCGTCGAAGTAGGCCTGGTCGACCGCGTCGACCTTGGCGGCGAGCTTGAGCGGTATGCCGGCGCCGATGGCGATCTCGATCGCCCGATCGGGCCGTTTCTCCGGCGAGATCCTGCCCAGGAAGGCCAGGTACCCGCCCTGGCCGGCCGAACAAGGAATGAGCCCTCCCGGCATGCCGTGGTGAACGGTCGCCAGCCAGTTCGCGTCCGGAATCGGTCGGCGTTGCGCCTCGGAAATCGATACCAGCGGCATGCCGCTGAAGGTGCGATACACCGGATGCATCTCCGGCAGATCCAGCCGCCCATGAAGCGTGGTCAAGGACTTCCAGGCGAGGTCCTGGAACAACGGGAACTGAAAGAGATCCACGTGGAAGTGGATGATGTCGAAGCGGTCGGCGAGCTTGCACACCCGATCGAGCATCAGCAGCAGCGATGGGACGTGATTGCTCACCCCGGCTCGTCGCAGGGCCTTCGGGCAGCATGGCGCGAGCGTCGCCGAGGTTGACGAGTCGGCGCTGGCGAACAAGGTCACATCGTGGCCTTGGCGCACCAGTTCTTCCGTAAGCCAGCTACACACGCGCTCCGTGCCGCCATAGGTGCGAGGAGGGACCGACTCCGCCAGCGGCGCGACTTGCGCAATTCTCAGGGTCATGAGGGGATACTCATCATAAGACTAAATGCTCAATTGGACGGCAATGATCGCCAAGGGTCGCCCTGTTGTTAAGGTCGACCGCCGCGCCCGATTACGTCTGTACGTGATATAATTGATTGAGGCGCGGTGGGTTCCGGCGAAGCGAAATCCAGGAGTCAACCACTGAAACTGTCGCGTGCGGCGATCATCGCGCATTTCTAGTGCAGGCAAAGTAGGACCGATCATCTCGAGCGAGCAGTTCCAAAGGCGGTCCCGGCCGCAATTGGATTAGGCGAATGAAAGCCCACATTTGGGCGGTGAAACTGAAATCTCGTTCACCTCGTCGAGGCGCCCAGTCGGCGAACCCCGGGGCGCTTCAGTTGGGGCTGCAAACGCTGGAAATCCCTCGGTTTCATGTCGGGCATCGCCTCCAAGAAGGCCACGATGTCCCAGATCCGACCGTCGCTTTCGGTGGCGCCCCAGGCCGGCATGCCGGTCATCTTCACGCCGTTCTTGACGACCCAGAACAGCTGTCCGCGCGACCAGCGCCGCGTGGCGTCCATCAGGAAAGGCGGCGAGGGATTCATGCCCTGGACCCAGGCGTGGCGCGGCACGCCCGGCCCGCCATGACAAACCAGGCACTTGTCCTCGTAGATCCTGAGCCCGGCGACGGTCTCTTCGGGGGTGAACGCAGCGGGCGCGTGGACGACCTTGGCCATGCGTTTCATCGCATGAATCATGGTCGCGTGGGTCGCCCAGGCGACGACGGCGCGGTGCGGCGTGGAGGCTCGTGCGTCGAACGCTCCGGTTTCCACAACCATGAGACCCCCGGCCCCAAGCGCGGCCAGAGTCAGGACCGCACCGGCGATCAGCCAGACCCAGCGGCTCATTGCAGCGTATCGAGGTAGGCGGCCACGTCCCTCGCCTGTTGCTCGGAGAGGCCCATGTCCGGCATGGCGTTACCGGGAACCACGGCCTGGGGCGTTCGCAGCCAGGTGATGAGTCCGCCTGGCGTGTTTGGGATCACTCCGGCGATCATCGACCTGCGGGCGATACCACCGAGCGGCGGTCCGGCGATGCCGTCGGCATTTGGAATGCCGGGGATAACGTGGCATGAGCCGCATTGCTGCTGGCCGATGACGATGGAGCCGCGATCGGCGGCGTCCGGATCGGCGTAGGCCGGACGGCGGCAGCTGGCGACGGCCATGCAGAGGCCGACCAGGCCGGCGATGACGAGCGGTCTCATCGCATCCCCACGGTCATGCTGCCGGCCGGGCCTGCGCCCGCGCCTCGGACCGCCAGAGCGCCTCTGCGAATCCCCCAGCCAGGGCGGCCGCCAGGAGCACGCCTGCCGGGACCCACATGATCACCCCGCCCAATTGCTGGTCTTCCAGTGGGCTCAGGCCCCAGCTCAGGGTCGAGTAGAGGTGCGGGGTGTAGAGCGGCCGCGCGGCGAAGGTGATCACCGCCCCCAGCACGCCCATCTGCAGCACGGTGATCGCCACGGCGGCGGCCACGCCTTCCAGGCTCTGCTTCCAGGCGCCGAGGACCATCCGCCAGAGCATCAGGGCCGAGCCGAAGAGGGTGACATGCATCAACCAGTAGATCGACGTGCTGTCGAACGTGGCCAGGTAGGGGCCCGGCGAATGCCAAAACCACAGCGCCAGGGCGAAGGCGCCGGCGGCCAGGATCGGCTGGCGTCTCGATGCTGAAGCCGATGAGTCACGGATCGGCCAGCCCAGCGCCACCAGGGGCGCCGCGACCCCGATCAGAAACATATGCTGGCCCACCCGGGCCGAGAACAGCGCCACCGAAAGCGGACAGATCGGGCTGATCAGGGCGAGGCTCGTCAGGGCCCATCCCACCGAGAAGGCGCCTTGCCGCCAGCCGCCGACCGGCTTCCTGGCCATCAGGAGGTAGCCGCCCCAGATCGCCGCCAGAGCCACCAGCAGCACCGGATCGAGATTCCAGCGATGCCAAAGTTCGCCGGGAGCAGGCGCCGCGCCGCAATAGGGGCTGAGCCGAAAAGCGTTGATCGGCGCAGTCATCGCCACAGTTGAGCTCCTGCCTTCGCTGGCAGGTGGAACCCACCGCGTCCGATGATGGTTCCCGGCTTTGGGCGACACCAGGAACCATTCGACTTGCGGTGATTTTATATCACGGCAGGATTGAAGCGGAGGGGCGGACATGGCGGCCGGATCGATCCTGGCCAGCGCCACCATGCGTGTGGTCGCCGCAGCTGGCCTTTCGCTGGCAGTGGCTGCCGGCTTGTCGGCATGCGGTA
>DATCFQ010000543.1:0-4581 GCA_036509495.1 Caulobacteraceae bacterium | reverse complement strand
CGCGAACAGCAGGAACGTCAGGCCGCGCAGCAGCGCGCCGACGACGCCCGCCGGGCCGAGGATGCCGCCCGCCATCAGGCTGAAGCCGCCGCCACCGCCGAGGCCGCCCAGCCTGCGCCTGCGCCCGCCCCCGCCCCCGCTGTCGCCGCCGAGGCTCCGCAGCCCGCGCCGGAAGCCAGCGCGCCCACGCCCGCGCCGCCGGCTCTGGATACCCCCGTCGAAGCGGTCAGCGCCGAAGCTGCGGCTCCGGCCGAGACCCCGGCTGCGGCCCCGCCGCGTCAGGACGCGCCGCGACCGACGACGCCCGCCTGGCAGAATCAGACCCGCACCGAACGTGCGCCGGCCGCGGCCGGCTATCGCTCCGATCGCCCGCGCACCGACGACCGCTCCGGCTATGCCGGCGCCGCCGGCGCCGGCGGCGGATACCGTTCCGACCGGCCGCAGGGCGACCGTCCCGCTGGCGCGGCCAGCGCCGGCGCCGCCGGCGGCTATCGCCGCGACGATCGCAACCAGGGCTTCGCCGGCCGCAGCGACACCGTCTATCGCCAGGGCCCGCGCCCTGACGCGGCCCCGCGTCCGGGCGGCGACCGGCCCCCGGCCCGCGCCGGCGAGACGGTCCGCTATTCCGCGCTCACCCCGCGTCCGGCGGCCCCCAGGCCCGGCGGTCCGCGCGGACCGGGCGGCGTGCGTCCCGGGGCCGGGGCCGCACCCGCAGGTCCCGAAATCCAGCGCGCCACGCGCCAGGCCCCGCGGCCCGGCTCGGCCAACCTCGACCGTCGTCCCGACGAAGAGGAAGAAGATACCGCCGCCAAGCGCGCCGCACCCGGCAAGGCCATCTCCCGCGTCAAGGGCGCGCCGCAGCGCCGCGAGGGCCGGCTGACCATCCAGGCTGTGGCCGGCGACGACGAGGACGCCGTCGAACGCATGCGCTCCCTGGCGTCGGTTCGCCGGGCTCGCGAACGTGAACGGGAGAAGCGCAAGGGCGGCGCCCAGGAGCAGGCCCGCACCGCCCGCGAAGTGGTCATTCCGGACGTCATCACCGTCCAGGAACTGGCCCAGCGGATGGCCATCCGCAGCGTCGACGTGATCAAGTTCCTGATGCGGCAGGGCGTGATGCTGAAGATCAACGACGTGATCGATTCCGACACCGCCGAGCTGGTGGCGACGGAATTCGGCCTCACCGTCCGCCGCGTCTCGGAAGCCGATGTGGAAGAGGGCTTCCTCGCCGCCGCGGACCTGGACGAGCACATGCTGAGCCGCCCGCCGGTGGTGACGGTGATGGGCCACGTCGACCACGGCAAGACCAGCCTGCTGGACGCCCTGCGCTCCACCGACGTGGCCGCCGGCGAGCATGGCGGCATCACCCAGCACATCGGCGCCTATCAGGTGCGGCTCAAGGACGGCGCCCGCGTGACCTTCCTGGACACCCCAGGCCACGCCGCCTTCTCGGCCATGCGCGCCAGAGGGGCCAATATCACCGACATCGTCATCCTGGTGGTGGCGGCCGACGACGGGGTCATGCCCCAGACCATCGAGGCGATCCATCACGCCAAGGCGGCCGGCGCCCCGATCATCGTGGCCATCAACAAGATGGACAAACCCGACGCCGATCCGACCCGGGTGATCAACGAGCTGCTGCAGCACGAGATCGTGGTGGAAAGCCTCGGCGGCGACACCCAGGCCATCGAGGTCTCGGCGGTCAAGAAGACCGGGCTCGAGGATCTGGTCGAAGCCATCCTGCTCCAGGCCGAAGTGCTGGAGCTTAAGGCCAATCCGGAACGCACCGCCGAAGGCGTGGTGATCGAATCCAAGCTCGACCGCGGCCGCGGCCCGGTCGCCACCGTGCTGGTCAAGCGCGGCACCCTCAAGCGCGGCGCCATCGTGGTGGCGGGCTCGGCCTGGGGCCGGGTGCGCGCCCTGGTCAACGAACGCGAGGAGCAGGTCGCCGAGGCGGAGCCTTCCGTGCCGGTCGAGATCCTCGGCCTGGATTCCACCCCCGAACCTGGCGAGCCCTTCGCCGTGGTCGAGAACGAGGCCCGCGCCCGGGAACTGACCGAATATCGCGAACGCAAGCGCCGCGACCGGTCCATCGCGCCGGTGGGCGCAGGATCCACCCTGGCCGAGATGATGGCCAAGCTGCAGGCCAAGACGGTCCGCGAGCTGCCGTTGATCATCAAGGCCGATGTGCAGGGTTCGGCCGAGGCCATCGTCGGGTCGCTGGAGAAGATCTCCACCGAGGAAGTGCGAGCCCGGATCATCCTGTCCGGCGCCGGCGCCATCACCGAGTCGGACGTGCTGCTGGCCAAGGGCTCCAATGCCCCGATCCTCGGCTTCAACGTCCGGGCATCGAAGCAGGCGCGCGACCTCGCCGAGCGCGAGGGCGTGGAGCTGCGCTACTATGCGATCATCTACGACCTGATCGACGACATCCGTGGCGTGCTCTCGGGCATGCTGCCGCCGCTGCAGCGCGAAACCTTCATCGGCAACGCCGAGGTGCTGCAGACCTTCGACATCTCCAAGGTCGGCAAGGTCGCCGGCTGCCGGGTCAGCGAGGGCGCGGTCCGCCGCGGCGCCAAGGTCCGCATCGTGCGCGAGAACGTGGTGGTGCTCGAGCTCGGCACCCTGCAGACCCTCAAGCGCTTCAAGGACGAGGTCGCCGAGGTGGTCTCCGGCCAGGAATGCGGCATGCAGTTCGCCGGCTTCCAGGACATCCGCGTGGGCGACACCATCGAGTGCTTCACGGTCGAGACGGTGGCCCGCAGCCTCTAGTGCGGGAGCCGCCTTGGCCGGATGCGGCCGGGCTGGGCGAAAATCGGTGAACCTTGCGGGAGGCCGCGGCGTTTTCGCCGGGGGCGCCTCACCCGCATCACAAGGATTCCCCGATGTCGATGAAACTCCTTCTCGCCCTGGCCGCCGGCGTGCTGGCCGCGTCTCCCGCCTTGGCCATGTCCAACAGCCAGATCGCCCACCATACCGGCGGGCCGATCCCCTACAGCCAGCTCATGAGCACGGACCACTCCGGCTACAACGCCCGCTCGCATAAGAAAGGCTCGGCCGCCGCCAGCGCGCCGGCCGCCACGGACAGCGCGACGTCCAACGCAGCCGCGACCCTCGGCGATCAGAACAGCGCGGGCGCCGCCCCCGCTCCGGCCCCCGCTCCCACCGCGACCCCCGATACGGCCACGACGCTGCCGCCGGCCTCGAGCGCGACGACGACGCCAGCTCCCGCTGCCAGCCCGGCGCCGCCCGCTCCCGCCGGCGCTCCGCGGTAACTCACGCTCGGACGGAGGCCGGCTGCGACGCCGGCCTCCGTTCCAAACCGCGGCGGGACGTGCGAAAAGCCCGCCATGTCGACCCCGCGCGCGGCCGCCGCCGCTTGCTTCATGTCCCTGGCTTTGCCGCTGACGGCCTCCGCAGCCGCGATCCATATCTATTCCTATGACCCGGTCTCGCCGGCGGCCCGGGCCCTCACCAGCACCGGTCTCAGCTTCGAATTCGTGCGAGGGCTGCTAGGCGGCGTTCGCGTGGAGCGGATCGTCCAGACCGGAGACCGCGGCTCGGCGGGGCTCAAGCCCGCGTCGGAGGCCGACCTCGGCGGCGGCGGCCTCCGGGCCGCGCTGGCCAAGACCGAGCCGGTCGGGCCGCTCTATGAGATCCTGCCCAATGACGCGGGGGAATCCTTCGTTCATGCCGTCTGCCCCGGCGCGGACCGGGCGTGGCTGCTGATCGGGCGGCTCGAGCGCTTCAAGACACTCGAGCTGCAGGCGGTCGGCCGCCGGACGGGCGAAGCCGGCGCCCACGCCTGCGCCAGTCTCGAGTTCAGCTTCCACAGCGAGTGGCGCACGCCCGACCAGGAGGTCCCGACGGCCCAGCTGTTCGGCGCCCGCGGCCCCGGCTGACCCCTGTGGCGGAAAGGTCATCGATGCCGAACGCCAAGCCCGTCCCGCGCCGCGGCTTCGCCGTCCTCGGCCTGACCGCGCTCATGCTCAGCGCCTGCGTGACCGCCGAACGGTTCGACGCGGCCGGCGACATCCGGGCCTTCCTCGTCGCCGTCCGCGACGGCGATCGGGCGAGCTTCGACGCCCACGTCGACAAGCCGGCGCTGAAGGCCAATCTGCGCGCCCGCCTGCTGGCGGCGGCGGCCTCGGGCCATGGGGTGGAAAGCCGCGAGACCCTGGGGGCTCTGCTGGCCGGGCCGCTGGTCGACGTCGCCGTCGACGCCCTGGCGCGGCCGGAGGTGTTCCGCGCGGCCGCCTCGCTGGCCGGCTATGGCTCGGACACCAGGATCCCCGGCCCACTGGTGCTCGGCCAGGACCTGCAGGCGATGGGCGATGACCGGGTCTGCGCCCTGATCCGCCACCGCTGCGCCTTCGTGTTCAAGCGCGAGGAGGGGACCTGGAGAATGATCGATTTCGAGGGCGACCTCGGGCTCCTGACCCGGCCGCGGGGCGGGCGCTAGAACTCGAGGCGAACCCTCTCCCCCTGCGGAAGAGGGTGGCGGGCGGAGGCAGGCCGGGTGAGGGGTCGCACCGAACTCGCAGGAGAGGGTCTTCGACCCCTTGTCGCCTTTGGCGACACCTT
>DATCFQ010000542.1:0-2900 GCA_036509495.1 Caulobacteraceae bacterium | reverse complement strand
CATAGACCTGGCTGAGGCCGAGGCCGGTTCCCTTGCCCACCGGCTTGGTGGTGAAGAACGGCTCGAAGGCCCGCGCCACCGTCGCCCGGTCCATGCCCTCGCCCGTATCGGCTACGGCCAACGCGACATAGCCGCCCGGATCCAGGGCGGCGAAAACCGCCGGCTGGCCGGCGCCGACGTCGAGGTTGCGGGTCTGCAGTCGAAGCTCGCCGCCGCCCGGCATGGCGTCGCGGGCGTTGTTGGCCAGGTTCAGCAGCGCCGCCTGCAGCTCGCTGGCGTCCGCCCGGATCGGGCGGGCGGCGGGATCGAGCTCGAGCTCGACCTTGATGGTCTCGCCGACGGCGCGGGCGATCAGCTCGCGCAGCTCCGTCAGCACGGCGTTGGGATCCAGGGCCTCGGGCCTCAGGCTCTGGCGGCGGGCGAAGCTGAGCAGCTGGCGCACCAGTTGGGCCCCGCGCTCGGCCGCCTTGGTGGCGCTGGCCGCCAGGCGCACCACCCGCGAGGGGTCTTCGGGCCGGCGAGAGATCAGCTCCAAGGCGCCCATGATGGCGGTGAGCAGGTTGTTGAAGTCGTGGGCGACCCCGCCGGTCAGCTGGCCGACCGCCTCCAGCCGCTGGGCGCGCGCCAACTCCTCGCGCGACTGGATCAGCTCCAGGTTCTGGGCCTCGGCCTGGAGAAGGGCGTCGGCCAGCCGGCCATAGAGCGCGTTCAGCTCGACCAGCAGGCCGGCCAGCAGCAGCCCCGATCCCAAAAGACCGAAGGCGCGGCCGGCGTACCAGCCGAGATCGTAGCGGTTGGAGCCGACCACCGCGCTCAGGGCGGCGTCGCAGAGCCAGACCCACAGCACCACCATGATCCAGAGGTCGAGCACGCTGCCGCGGCGGCGCAGGGCGATCCCGGCCAGGGCGGCGACGGTCAGCAGCAGGATGGCCGGGCTGATGCCGGTGGCCACCACGCGGGTGTAGTCGCCGCCGACCAGCACCACCGGCAGCCGGTCCTGCCAGACCGTAGCGACCGCCGTCGTCGCCGCGGTCAGGGCGACGGAGGCCGCCACCGCCAGGACGATCATCGCCCCGGGCCGGGCCAGGGGCGGCTCATCCGGACGTCCGACGGCGGCGTAGCCGATCACCAGCGCGGGGAAGGCGAAGTGCCAGACCAGGTAGATCCAGGCGGCGGTCTGGGGTCCGGCCCCCAGCAGCCCCGCCGGAGAGAACACCCCCGGGAAGGTCAGCATGTGCGGGCCGATCATCAGCCCGCTGATCAGATAGGCCGAGGCCAGCAGCAGCAGCGACAGGGTGCGGAGCCGCGCGGCCTGGGCGAACAGCAGGGCGGCGGCGAGCAGGTCGCAGAGCGCCAGCCCGCTCTCATAGGCCGGCAGGAAGGCCGGAAGCGCCGGCAGGCGCTCGCGCGCGAAGGGCGCCAGGGCGAGGAAGAACAGGGTGGAGACCACCACCGTCACCGCCGCCGCCGCTCGCATCGAAGGGGTCGCCGGCGCGCGCGGCAGGAGCGCGTCCGAAAGGCGATCGTATCCGGTCATGTCCGTGCGCACCCCCGGGACGCGACTGAACAATGAACCGGGGCCGCCATCAAGCCAGTCGGAATTTGGACTGGTCCGGGACGAGCCCGGCTCACTCGCTCGCGCGAAGGACCAGAATCGATGCGCCGGCGCCCGCCCGCGCAGGAGCCGCGATGTAGAGCCGGCCGTCCGATGGCGACCACATGGCCGTGCGCGCTCCCGCCGCCGTAGGTATCCGCGCGACTCGCTGGTAGGTCGGGCCGTGGCGCGCCACCACATCGACCACGCCCTGCCCGCAGATGACGTAGATGCGGTCGCGCTTTTCATCGAAAAACACGTCGTCGGCATCGCTGCAGACGTTCAGATTGGCGACGGCTTTGCCGACCTTCAGATCGAACACCCGTAGTTCGGCGGGTGCACGGAAGACCACGGCAAGACGATGCCCGTGCCCGTCGAGCGCCATCGGAAAGTTGGCGAAAGCCAGCCCCACCGGCAGAGTGCGGTTCGAATGTCCTGTTACGCGGTCGACGACCGCGATCCGGTGGGCATTCGGCAGGTTTACGTAGATCGCGCCGCCGGCCGGATCGAGCTGAAAGCTTTCCGGATGGGCAGCAAGCGGGATCTTGGAAACGACGGCCCGCGTCCTGGCGTCGACGACAGCCAGCGCGCCGTCGCCGTAGCCCACCAGGACGAGCCGGCCCCCTTGTTCGACCCGCACGTTGTCGGCGTCGTTGCCGAGGTCGATACGGCCGACCGGGGTCAGTCCCGCCCCGCCGAAAATCCGGACCGAGCCATCGCCGCCATCGGCGACATAGAGTTCATGCGTGGAGGCCACGAAACCCACGCCTTGGGGCTGGTGCAGGCCATCGATGCGAGCGGTCGCCTTGCCGGCTTTCAGATCGACCACATCCACGCTGTCGTTCCCGAGTTCAGCGACGAACAGGCGCCCGGACGCCTCGTCGAGAGCCAGGTGATCGATCCGGCCATTCACGACGCCGAGCGGGATGCGCCGCTCCAAAGTGAGGACCGCCGCCGCCGAGGGCGCTGGCGCGCAGGCCGCCACGCTGGCAAGCATGGCCGACACCAGCGCCCACAGCAGGTTGCGCACGTCAGCCGCCGAGCTTGATGGTCGCGACACGGTCGAGCGCCGTGCGCAAGCCGTGCGCCAGTTTCCGTGCGTCGTCGTCGGCCCAGAAATGCATGAAGAACATTCGCGGCTGATCATCCAGCATGTGGTTGTGGATCGCCGTCACCTCGATCCCGTTCTCGCGCAGCGCCCGCAGCGCCGGATTGACCTCGCTCGCCGCCAGGACGAAGTCGCCCGTGATGGCCGCCTTGCCTGCGCCCGTCGGCTGGAAGTTGATCGATTCGGCGCTCCCGAGCG
>DATCFQ010000541.1:0-14574 GCA_036509495.1 Caulobacteraceae bacterium | reverse complement strand
GGACGCGGCGGCGAGCCCGAGATCGTCTGGGCCGTCGGCGACGCCCAGCGCCTGCCGCTGCCGGCGAGGTCCGCCGACGCCTATGTCATCGCCTTCGGCCTCAGGAACGTCACCGACATCCCCCTGGCCCTGGCCGAGGCGCGGCGCGTGCTGAAGCCGGGCGGCCGCTATCTGTGCCTGGAGTTCTCGCGGCCGACCGCGCAGCCGCTGCGAGGCGCCTACGACGCCTATTCCTTCAAGCTGATCCCGCAGATCGGCGAGTGGATCGCCCGGGACCGCGACGCCTATCAGTATCTGGTCGAGAGCATCCGCCGCTTCCCCGACCAACCCACCCTGGGCCGGATGATGGGCGAGGCCGGCTTCAAGACGGTCGGCTGGACCAATTTCACCGGCGGGGTGGTGGCGCTGCACCACGGGTGGGCGCTCTGAAGGCCAGGACATGAGCGACCTGGGCGCCTTCGCCCGGCTGATCGGCGCCGGCTGGGTGCTGGCGCGGGGCGACGCCTTGATCCCGCGCGAGCTGGAGCCGTTGCTGCCGGCGCGGGCGCGGGTGCTGGGGAAATTCGTGCGGCTGTTCGCGGGCGGCCAGGCCCGTGTCGGCCGGCCCGGCGAGCGCATGGCCCGGGCTCTCGAGCGGCTGGGCCCGGTGTCGATCAAGCTCGGCCAGGTGCTGTCCACCCGCGCCGACATCTTCGGCCGCGACTTCGCCGAGGACCTCGGCCGGCTGAAGGACCGCCTCGATCCCTTCCCCACCGAACGCGCGCGGGCGGAGATCGAGCGCAGCCTCGGGCGGTCGCTGGAGAGTCTCTATTCCAGCTTCGAGCCGCCGGTCGCCGCCGCCTCCCTGGCCCAGGCCCATCCGGCGCGCCTGCTCGACGGCCGCAAGGTCGCGGTGAAGGTGCTGCGCCCGGGCATCGAGCGGCGGATCCTGAACGATATCGACACCCTCAGCCTCGCCGCCCGCTTCGCCCAGAAGCTCGGACCCTCGGCGCGTCGGCTCGAACCCACGGCGCTGGCCGCCATCGTCGCCCGCTCGCTGCAGCTCGAGCTCGACCTCCGCTTCGAGGCGGCCGGCGCCAGCGAACTCGCCGAGGTGATGGCCCGCGACGGCTATATGCAGGCGCCCGAGGTGATCTGGCCCGGCGTCGGCAAGCGGGTGCTGACCCTGACCTGGGCCGAGGGCCTGGCTTTGTCGGAGCCCGCCGCCCTGGAGCAGCCGGGCCTCGACCGCAAGGAGCTGGCCGACAACCTGATCCGCGCCTTCCTGGCCCAGGCGCTCGACCACGGCGTCTTCCACGCCGACCTGCACGAGGGCAACCTGTTCGTCGCCGCTCCCGCACGGCTGACCGCCGTCGACTTCGGCATCATCGGGCGGCTGGGCAAGCGCGAGCGCCGCTACCTGGCCGAGATCCTCTACGGCTTCATCGAGCGCAACTATCGCCAGGTGGCCCAGAGCCACTTCGACGCCGGCTATGTGCCGGCGCACCACTCGGTCGATTCCTTCGCCCAGGCGCTCAGGGCCGTGGGCGAGCCGATCTTCGGACACACCGCCCGAGACGTCTCCATGGGCGTGGTGCTGGCCCAGCTGTTCGAGATCACCGCCCTGTTCGACATGCGCCTCAGGCCCGAGCTGGTGCTGTTGCAGAAGACCATGATGGTGGCCGAGGGGGTGGCCCGGCGGCTGGATCCCGAGCACGACATCTGGAAGGCGGCAGACCCGGTGGTGCGGCGCTACATCCTGCGCGAACTCTCCCCCGCCGCCCGCCTGCGCCAGCTCGTCGAAGAGGGGGTGCGCTGGGCCGAGACCATGGCGCGGCGGGCCGAGGCGCCGGCGGTGGTCGCCGTGCAGCAGATCGAGAGCGAAGAGCGGCGCCTGACCTCCCGCCTCACCTGGTTCGCGGTCGGCGCGGCCCTGGCGGCGCTGGCCGCTTTCGCCATCCAACTACTGCGATAGGAGGCCGACATGACCCGTCCCCAGAAGATGCCGGTGCAGGACGCCCTGGCTCAGCTGCCCGGCTGGGCCGCCGCAAGCGGCCGCGAGGCGATCCGGAAGAGCTTCCGGTTCGAGGATTTCAACCAGGCGTTCGGCTTCATGACCCGCATGGCCCTGGCCGCCGAGAAGCTCGATCATCACCCGGAGTGGTTCAACGTCTACAACCGCCTGGACGTGACCCTGGCCACCCACGACGCCGGCGGCGTCACGGAACTCGACGTCGAGCTGGCCCGGCTGATGGACGCCGCGGCTAGTTCACCAGGATAGAGCCCAGCAGCAGGTGCGCGCCGCGACGGCGGAGCACCCGGTCGGTTTCGCGCTGCAGGGTCATGGAGATGTAGTCGGCGTTCGGCGGCTGGCCGGGAGCGAGGCTGATCGCATAGGGCTGCAACGCCGAGACATAGGCCGAGATGAGCAACGGCACATAGAGCTCCATCTGGTTCCTCAGCGCCGGGTCCGGCACGTCGACCCCCACCTCGATGGTGAGCACCCCGCGCCGGCCGTTGGAACGGAAAACGCTGACCGCGACCGTCGGCATCTGCAGATAGGGCGGCTTGGTCTTCGGCCCGCCCCCCTCTCCCTCGGCGCGGCCGGCGACGGGCGCCAGCACGACCAGGGCGGCGAAGGCGGCGATGAGGGTGCGGCGGCGCATGGCCGGATTCAGCGCCCGGTATGGTTGACGGGCGGTTGAGAGCGCGGCTCAGCTCTGGTTGGGGAAGCAGGCCTGCTGGGTCATGGCCACCGACGACAGGCCGGTGATCAGGTTCGGGACCACCGTCGTGAAGGAGTAGTTGATCGTCACCTTCGAAAAGCCGCTGGCCCCGCCGCAGCTCGCCGCGGTGCTGAGGACGACGCCTGCCGTCGGCACGGTGACGCCATAGGTCGAGGCGACCTGTCGCACGTAGCTGAGCGTCTTGGTCGAGGAATAGGCCGCGCTCGAGGCGCAGTCGGTGGCCAGCACCCCCATGCAGCGGGCGCCCTGGATGGCGGTCTGCTCCAGGGCGTTGGCGGTCCACATGTACCAGCCGAACTCGGTCACCCCGAACAGCAGGGTGAACATGGTCAGGACGACGGCGGAGAACTCCACCGCCGCCCCGCCGCGCCGGTCGGCCAGCCAGCGCCGGATCAGGCTCACTGGACCTGGACCAGGCTGTCGGCGGTCATGGTTCCGGCCTGGGACACCAGCCCGTAGCCCGAGAAGATCGGGGTATAGCTGCGGCTCGCCGAGAGCAGCACGAACTTGCCGGCGTAGCCGCCGCCCGTGCAGGTCGCTCCGCAGGTCTGCGAGCCGCCCCAGGTGACCGACGCGGCCGTCCCGGTCGGGCAATAGCAGCTGTCGGCGCTCGAGGCCGAACCCGAGGTGCTGACCGTGCCGCCCGCAGAGCCCGCCTGGGGGCCGGCGTTGACGGTCACCGAACTGTTCGCCCAGTTGCTCGACTGGCCGCTGGAGATCAGCCCCGCCAGGGTGCTGGCCAGCCCGGCGCCGCTGGTCGAATTCGCGCTGGTGGCATTGACCATGGCGTAATTGGCCGCCGCGCTCAGCGAGGCGTCGAGCTGGAAGCGGGTGTAGAGCATCCCGCCAAGATCGATCAGCGCGACCAGGATGAGGATGACGGTCGGCGAGATCAGGGCGAACTCCACCGCCGCCACGCCGCGGCGGTCGCGGGCGAACGCCGCGCCGAGTCGCCTGGGGCGTCGAAGCGAGGACCGGGTCATTGCACCAATGCGATCCTGGTGGTTCCGCCGCCGCCGCTGACACAATTGGACGCCGCCGCCGTGCCTCCCGAGAGGGTGACCTGGGTCCCGATCAGCTCCAGGCACTGGCCCGCACTGCCGCCGACGCTGGCGCCGCCGCTCAGCGTTATGGCGCCCTGGGGGAAATAGAGGGCGCCCGACAGACTGGTGTTGGCCGCGCCCTCGGCAAAGGCGGCTCCGCCGGTTGCGGAGGCCGGCCCGACGATGACGAGGCCCTGGGTGGTTCCCGAGGTCGGGGCCGTGAGGTTCACGTTGTTGTAGCCGGCCGCCAGGCAGAACGCTTGACCGGCACAGGTCCCCGAGGCCGGCGTCGATGAGCCCCCGAGCACGATGGTCACCCCCGTTCCGCTCATGCCGACGGTGGTCCCGTTGCAGCTGACGTCGCCGCCGGCCGAGCCGCCGAGGTCCATGTAGCCGGTGATCGAATAGACCCCCGCGCCCATGACCGTGCCGCCGGCGGTCAGGAAGCTGCCCTTGATGTCGTGCTGGGCGGCCGCGCCCAGATAGGTGCAGCTGCCGCCGCCGCTGGGAACCCAGAAGTTGCCGACCATCTGGAATAGGCTGCCGGCATCTGTGGCGTCGCCCAGCTGGGTGTTGGCGCCGCCGCCCAGCCACATGGCGTTGCCGCTCGAGGCGGGGCCGATGTTGAAGCTGTTGCCGGTCCCCGACGAGCCCAGCACCAGCTTGGATCCGCCGTTGTTGTAGACCCCGCCCTGCAGGGTGAAGCCGCTGGGGCCGGCGAAGGTGAGCAGCGTGCCCATGTTGCAGATGCTGTAGTAGACGCTGTCGCTGCACTTCTTGGCCGAGGCCTTGCCGATGTTGTAGGTCCCCGCCCCGAAGCTGGTGGAGGTGCCGCCTTCGGTCATCAGACCCCCGGCCAGGTTGTAGCTCCCCGGTCCGAAGGTGACGGTGTCGCCCCCCGGGACGTCGATCAGACCGGAGAAGTTGTAGGCGGTCGCGGCCGAGCCCCCGGTGTTGAAATTGACGGTGATGCCGCCGCCGAAGGTGATGGCGCCGAAGTTATAGGACGCGGAGCCTGTGCAGGTGACGCTCCAGGTGTTGCTGGCGAAGCTTCCGCTGCAGTGGTCGGCGGTCAGTTGGGCCTGGGTTGCGGACTGGTTATAGGCGAAGTCCACGGCTCCGCCGGCGGTCACGGTCGGGCCGGCGGGACCGGCGAGGCTCGTCACGGTGGTCAGATGGCTGGTCGCCGCGGTCACGCCCGAGGCCCCGGCGAGGGGATCGGTGGTCAGCTTCTGGCTGATCGAGGACGCGGCGCCGCCCGGGCCCTTGATGCCGCTGCAGCCCACGCTCGGCGCCGCGGAATTATAGGTCACCCACTTGGAGGTGATGGTGGTGCCGCAGGGCACCGTCTCGGACGCATTGGACGCCACCGCGCAGCCCGAGGCGGTGACCGCCGTGCCGCCGCTGAGGCTGACGCCGCCGCCGCCGCTGGTGAGGGCGATGATGCAGCCGGTCGATTGCACGTTCAGCTCGGCATAGCCCGAGGCCGAGACCGGAAGGGTGGTCCCGCCGCCGACGACCGAAGCCAGGTAGAGCGGCAGCGACGAGGTCACGCTGACCCGCACCGCCTGGTTGCCGTCGCCGGTGGGCGAGCTGACCATGCCGGCGGAGACATTGGCCGCGGTGACGCCGTTCAGGGCGGCCACGGCGTTGGCCGCCGAGGTGGCGGCGGCGGCGGTGCCGACCGAATTATAGGCCAGGGCGCCGGCATAGGCGGCCGCGTCGGCGACGCGCTGGTCCTCGCTCTTGATCAGGAGGCCGTGGCCGTATTCGGCGACCAGCGACGAAAAGGCGATCAGCGCCGGCAGGCTCAAGGCCGCGATGATGCCGACCGCGGCCTTCCGGTCACGGACGAATGCGCCCAGACCGCGCGTCGAGTTGAGCAGCCCTGTCAGCATGTCCCGCTGGTTCTGTTGCACCCCAGAGCAGCTTGGCCGATCGGGCTTAAAGTTGAGTGAGTTTATAAGCTTAAGCTGGATCAACCATGCCGGAGCCGTGGCCGGGCGCGGCCTAGCCGAGCCGCCTCGTTCAGAGGCTCGAGGCGTCTCACTGCACCAGGGTGACGGCGCCGCCGCCGGACGCGCCGCCGAGACCGATGCAGGTGCTGCCGACGGCCGAGGCGCTGCTGACGGTTATCTCCGAACCGATCAGCTCCATGCAGGTCGCCGATCCGCCGCCGAGACTGGCCGCGGAGCTGACGGTTATCGGACCGTTGGGCAGATAGACGGCGCCCGACAGGGTCCCGCTGCTGGCGGACTGGAACAGGGCGCCCGCGGTGCTGCCGTCGGTCGGCCCGATCACCGCCAGGCCCGCGGTGGCGCCGGAGGTCGGCGCAATGAGCGAGAGCGCGGACGCCGAGGTCACGCAGATCACCTCGCCCTGGCATGTCCCCGAGCTGGGCGTCGACTGGGCGCCCAGGACGAAGGTGACTCCCGTTCCGGCCGTCCCCGCGGTCGATCCGAGACAGCCGCCGCCGCCGGACGCGGACTGGTCCATCAGGTAGCCCGAGACCGTATAGACGCCCGCGCCGAAGGTGGTGTTGCTGGCGGAGTTGGCGATGATCGAGCCGTTGACGTCGTGGGCGGCGGCGTCCGGCAGCGACACGCAGGCGGCGGAGGCGGCGGTGATATTGCCGACCGCCACGAACTGGCTGACGGCGCCCGTCGCGTCGGCGAACAGCACGTTGGACGAGCTCGCCGTCTGCACCGCGTTGCCGTTGCTGCTGGAGCCCAGGTCGAAGCTGTTGGTCGCGCCCGATCCCAGGGTGATGCTCGCCGAGGATCCGGCGTAGAGCCCGCCGGCCAGGGTGAAGATGCTGGGACCGCCGAAGCTCAGGCTGGTGCTGCTCTGGACGCAAAGGCTGTACTGGCCGCCGTCGCTGCAATTTCCGGACGTGCGGCCGATGTTGAAGATGCCGGCGCCGAAGCTGCCGCTGGACGCCGAGGCGATGGTGACGCCCTGGGCGATGTTGAAGGTCCCGGGGCCGAAATTGACGTGCGCCGAACTGATGGCCGAGACCCCGCCGCTGAAGTTGTAGGTGGTGGCCGCCGATCCGCCGGTGTTGAAATTGACCGTGGCCGTGGACGAGACGGCAAGCGAGCCGAAGTTGTAGGCGCCGCCGCTGGTGCAGGTCACCGTCCATGTGGCTCCCGAGCGGGTCGGGGCCGCGCAGCCGCTCGGCATCGTGCCGCCGAAGGTGGTGCTGTTGAAGGTCAGGTTGGTCCCCGCCGTCACGGAGGGCGCGGCCGGCGACCCGATCTGTTCGACCGAGTGCAGATGCAGCGTCGCGGCGGCCACCGCGGCGTTGCCGGCCAGCGGGTCGGCGGTGCTGCGCTTGGTGATGGTGATGGTCTTGCCGGCCGGAGCCGCGATGGTGCTGGCGCTGGTCGCCGACGGCGGCGAGGAGGAGTTGTAGTTGACCGCGATGGTGGTGATGTTCGAGGCGCTGCTCGCGGCGACTCCAGCGTTCGAGCTGACCGCGCAGCCGGACGCGGAGATCCCGGCCGCGCTGCTCACCTTGACGCCGGTGCCCCCGCCGCTCAGGGCGATGATGCAGCCATTGGCCGGCGCGCCCATCTCCGCATAGGCGGCGGCGGCGACCGGCAGGCTGGATGCGCCGCCTACGACCGATGCCAGGTAGAGCGGCAGGTTGGAGGAGACTCTGACCTTGATGGCGGAGTTGCCGTCGCCCGTGGGCGAGCTGACCACGCTGGACGAGACATTGGCCGAGGTGACGCCGTTCAGGGCGGCCACGTTGTTGGCCGCGGAGGTGGCGGCTGCGGCGGTGCCGACGGAATTATAGGCCAGGGCGCCGGCATAGGCGGCGAGGTCGGCGACGCGCTGGTCCTCGGTCTTGATCAAGAGGCCGTGGCCGTACTCGGCGACCAGCGAGGAGAAGGCCACCAGCGCCGGCAGGCTCAGGGCCGCGATGATGCTGACCGCGGCCTTCCGGTCACGGAAGAACGCGCCGATGCCGCGTCCGCTGTTGAGCCGTCCTTGCGCCATGGTCCGCCGGATTCATCGTCCCCGGCAGAGCCTGCCAGATCTGGCTTAAGCGTCGGTGAGTATATGAGCTTAACGCCGGTCAACCATGGCTCGGGCGCGCCCCGACGGTGAGGGTCGCCGTTAAGCGATCGTAAACGCGGGGGCCCCAGGCTTCGGGCTCGCATGGGCACGCTCGATCTTTCCGTCCTGAACGCCTGGTACGCCGCCAAGGCCGGAAGCGTGAGTTCGGCGACGACGACGGTCGCCGCCAGCAATGCGGGAATCGCGGCTCAGCTGCTCAGCGGCGGAACCGTCACCGCCAACGCCAGCGCCCCCACGATCCGCACCGGCCCCACGGCCCCGACGCCGCCCTGGTCGGTCTCCACGGCCAGCGCCAGCACGGCCGGCGCGGGCGCGGCGACCATCTCGGCCCAGACCAGCGCGCTGATGCGGTCGCTGGCGGCGGGCGGCAAGCTGATCAATCCCTCCGCCGCCCAGCTCAGCGGTGTCGGGACCGACCCCAACGCCACCACCAACTACCGGAACCTGTTCGCCCTCTATCAGGGCCTGACCAATCTGCAGTCCATCGCCAAGGCGGCGACCGCCAAGACCCTGACCCCGCTCCAGACCCAGCAGCTGCAGCAGGCCTTCACGGCCGGCATGGCGCAGGTCCAGGGCTATCTGGGCGGCCAGCCGTTCAAGGGCTTCCAGGTCTACCAGACCGCGCCGGAAGCCAGCGCCTCCAGCGGGGTCGCCATCCCCGTCCAGAACGCCACCTACACCACCCAGACGCTGTTCCAGGGCGACCCCAACAGCGAGGTCCCGGCCTTCCAGGGCGACGGCCAGTTCAGCCTGACGGCGACCAAGGCATCGGGCGACCAGGTGACGGTGGACTTCGACCTGTCCGACCTCGGCGCCCAGCCGCGGACCTTCGCCAATGTGCTCACCTATATGAACGGCAAGATGGCCGACGCGGGGCTGACGACGCGGTTCGGCGAGAGCTACACGCCCGGCAAGGCGACCACCACCACGGTGGGGACCAAGACCGTCACCCAGCCGGCCGGACCGGGCCGGTACGCCCTGAAGATCGTCGGCAGCACGGCCGAAACCCTGAGCTTCTCCGCGCCGGTGAGCGATCCGGCCGTCTATGTCGCCCAGAGTTCGGGGATCGCCGCCGCCAAGGGCGCCAACGCCATCCAGCAGCAGCTGGTCAAGTTCGACGCCAGCGACGCCCCCGCCGACCCGGCGGCGGTGAACAGCCAGGTGTTCGACCAGGCCCTCGGCGCCGGCGTCTCCAAGGCGGTGGCCACCGCCAGTGCGCCGGACGGCTCGGTCTATGTCCTGGCGGACGTCACCGGCGCGGTGAACGGCCAATCGATCCAGGGGCCGCAGGACGTGGCTCTGATCAAGTACGACTCGGCCGGAAACGTGGTCTACACCCGCACCCTGGGCGCCCAGAGCAGCGCCTCCGGCTATGGCCTCGCCGTCTCGGCCGACGGCTCGCAGGTCGCCATCGTCGGCTCCACGACCGACAACCTGAACCCCACCGGCTCCAGCGCCTCCCAGGCCGCCGGCACGCCTGCCGCCGGCGCGCCGCCCCAGGGCTTCGTCACCGTCTATGACGCCTCGGGCAATGAGCAGTGGACCCAGCAGACCGCGGCCATCGGCGGCAATGGCGGCGGGGTGCAGCCCAGTTCGGTGGCGTTCGGCGCCGGCGGCACGGTCTATGTGGCCGGCCAGGTCGACGGCCGTATCCTCGGCGGCTCCTCGTCGGGGGGCCAGGACGCCTATGTGCAGGCCTTCCACGCCGCCAGCACGCCATTGAACGACGGCTCGGGGAATTCCACGTGGACGGTGACGCCCACCGCCGTGGCCCAGTACGGGACCTCTGGACAGGACCGCGCCACCGGCGTGGCGGTATCGGGATCGAGCATCTACGTGTCCAGCGTGGAAGGTGGCGACGCGGTGGTGCGCAGCTTCACCGCCAGCGGCGGCAGCGGGACCGGCCTGACCCAGACCGCGGTCGGCGACCTCGGCTCGCTGCAAGGCGGCAATGTCGCCGGCATCGCGGTGAACGCCGACGGCTCGGTCGTCGTCGCCGGCTCCACCCACAATGGGGCCCTGGACGGCGGGAGCGTGACCCAGGCCTACAGCGGCGGCGAAGAGGCCTTCGTGGCCAGCCTCTCGGCCAGCCTGCAGCCCGGGGCCTTGACCTATATCGGCGGCGGCGCCGACCAGACCGCCTCGGCCCTCACCATCTCCAACGGCCAAGTCTATATCGCCGGCCAGATCGCCTCGACGCCGGTCCCGGGCTCGGGCGAGACATCGGCCTTTCAGGGCTATGTGGAAGCCGTGGATCCGACCACCGGCCAGGCGTCCTGGGAGCAGACCTACAACGGCCAGGCCAACGAGGCCGCGCCCGCGGGGATCGCCGTGACCCAGGGCGGCGCCTCCGTGCTCGACGCGCTCGGCCTGCCGGGCAACATCGATCCCACGCCGTCCCAGCAACTGGTGGCCAACACCTCGCTGCGGCCTGGCGACGAGTTCTTCGTCCAGACCGGGACGGGGACGCCCAAGGCGGTGACCATCGCGGCCGGCGACACCTACAAGACCCTGGCGCTGAAGATCGCCGCCGCCTCCAACTATGCGATCAAGGCCACCGTCGTGGCTTCGACCAGCGGCAATACCCTGAAACTGGCCCCCGCCTTTCCAGGCAAGCCGGTGGCCCTGTCGCCGGGACCGGTCGGCCGCGACGCGCTTTCGCCGCTCGGCTTCAGCCAGGGCATGCTGACCTCGGCCGCCAGCCAGGAGAGCTCGCCCTCGCCCGGCAGCCTTGCGGGGCCGGCGACCAGTCACACCGCCGTCAAGAACGGCTATTCGCTGAACCTGTCCTCCAGCCTCAGCCTCGCCTCGCCGGCCCGCGCCACGGCCGCCAACGGGGCCCTGAGCGGAGCCATCGCCACCATCAAGGGCATCTATGCCAACATGACCACCACGCCCAAGGTGGGCGGGGCGTCCGCCTCGGGCTCCGTCCCGACCTATCTGACCAATGAGATCGCCAACTATCAGGCGGCCCTGTCGCGGCTCACCGGCGGTAGCTGACCAGCAGCAGCCAACAGGCGCGATTCATCATCAACGCCATCTTAAGCCGGCTCTGGTCTGCTCGGCGGCGAGGACTGGGGGATCATGGACGACCATCGGATCCATTTCGAGGTGTTCGCGCGCCGCTCCGGCGGTTCGGGCTATGGCCTGGAGTCCGCCACCGAGCATCGCGAGCGCGCGCTCGAGATCGCCGAGGAGCTGCTGGACAGCGCCCGCTTCACCTCGGTGCGGGTCACCAAGGAGACCCAGGATTCGGAGACCGGCGAGTTCATCTCGGTCACCATCCTGAACAAGGGCAGTCCCGACAAGCCCAGGAGCAAGGTCGCGCCGATGGAGCAGGCGCCGTTGTGCGTCAGCCCCGCCGACCTCTACACCATGCACGCGCGCGACCGGATCGGGCGGCTGCTGCAGGACTGGCTGAACCGGCAGAAGGCGACGCCGTTCGAGCTGCTGCACCGGGCCGATCTCATCGAGAAGCTGGACGCCTCGGGCGTGGAGCTGCAGCACGCCATCCAGAAGATCGCCGTGCCCGAGGCCCAGGCCACCGGCGTCGGGGTGCACGAGATCATCCGGCGGTTCCAGGGCCTGATCCAGCGGGCCATCGACCGGGTGCTGGGCGACGCCCGCAAGGGCCTGTTTCCCACCGTCACCCCGGCCGACTACGCCGCCGCCTGCGAGCGGCTGGCCGACAATCCCGAGCGCTTCTATCTGCTGGGCGGCGGGGTGGCCGCCTATGTCGGCGACGCCAGGACCTGGTCCGACAAGGTCGGACGGCTGCTGGACCTGGCCGATGGGGCCCCGATCTTCGGGTCGACCCGTCCCCTGGCCCTGCAGGTGATCGAACAGCCGCTGGGCGAGATCCTGGGCTCGCGCATGGGCTTGGCCGAGTTCCTGGGTCCCGATCTGGACTTCGGCGCCAGCGTCGGGGCCCTGACCCGCCTTGCGGCCTCCGAGACCGTCAAGGCGGTTTCCAACGCCGACGCCACCGTTGCCCGGTTGATCCCGCCTCTGTCGGGCGTGGGCGAGCGGCTCGGCCACTGGCTGTCGGGGCCGAGTTTCGAGGGCGTGCGCCTGGCGCTCTGCCAGCGCATCCTGCAGGAGCTGGCCGCGCGCCGGCGGCTGCGGCCCTCTGACGCCCGCGGCGAGATCGAGGTGCTGCGCGCCCTGGCCATGTGCCTCACCGCCGCCGCCGGCAAGCTGTTGCCGCTGGAGGACGTGCGCGAGGCCTTTGTCGAGCGCTCCAAGATGCTGGTCGCCAGCGAATTCGTCGAAGCCTATCTGCGCGGCGCCCGCTCGGCCGTGCAGGAGGCGCTCGACCTGATCTGGCTGCTGGAGAACGTCACCGGCGGTGGCAACAAGCGCCAGGCCATCCGCTGGCTCTTGGCCACGGTGTCCTCGCTGCGCTTCGAGAGCGAGGCCCTGGCCAGCACCGCCTCCAGCCCCAGCGCCCGGCTGCTGCATATCGCCGAGATCTATCGCGAGACGGTCCGCGCCGGCGGCGACGTGGCCGGGACCTCCGAGGTGCTCCAGCGCCTGGCCGACCTCGGCGGCCGGATCGAGGCGGAGAACAAGATCGTCTCCCTGTTGGCCAAGTCGGCGGCCTCGCCGATGCAGAAGCTGGCGGCCTTGCTGAAGATGGCCTCGGGCGAAAGCGCCCCGCCCGGTCCGGCGACCGAGCGCGCCAAGGTCTGGGCCCTGAAGCTCGCCGGCGATCCGGGGCTTCGATCGACCTTGTCGGAAGACGCCGAAGTCATGCGCCGGCTGCGCCAGGTCATCGGGCCGCTGGCGCCGGCGGCCTGATCCCCCCGGCCGCCGCGGCGGCCGCGACCAGGACGACATCCTCTTGGATCGAGCCGACACGCCGGCCTCGCCGCGGGCGGATGCCTGCGTTGGCGGCGGGCGGGCGAAGGCGGCTCTTCTCTCAAAGAAAAACGCGGCCGACCCGGGGGTCGGCCGCGCTGATCTTGGGGCCCGAGGCCTGGAGCGCGTTCCGAAAAGTGGGAACCGGTTTTCGGAACAAAACGCGCGTGAACACAAAGACCTAGAGCGGGCTTACCACTGGTAGCGGCCCTTGATGAACACGTCGCGGCGGAACTGCTGGTTGACGATGTAGTCGCGCACCGTTTCGCGCAGGGCCGGATCGGCGATGTCGTCGAGCAGGGTCGCCTGCTCGGGCGTGAGGTTCACCTCGGCGATGTCGTCCAACAGATTGGCCGAGCCGAGGAAGCCCAGCTTGGCGACCTCGAGGTCGCGGGCCACCTCCGAATAGTAGAAGGGGTTCCATTCGGCGTTGAAGTACTCGTGGGCCAGGTAGCGCCGGTCGTGCTTCTTGATGGCGTCCAGCCGGGCCGCGACGCTGGCGTTGGCGCGGAAGAAGGCCGGGCTCGTGGCCTTCAGTCTTTCGACGAACTCCAGCGCGGCGTCGACCCGGGGCAGGATCGGGCCGGTGGTGGTCTCGGCGTGCTCGGCGAACAGCTGGCGCAGCGGCATGCCGGCGGCCCAGCCCGGCAGGGCGTTGTAGGAAATATAGACCAGGCCGCCCGGCTTCAGCTTGCGGCGGATGAACTCGACGATGTCGGCCCGGTGCTGGGGCGTGATCCAGCTGTAGATGCCGTGCAGCGCGACGATGTCGAAGGCCGGCAGGCCGGGCTCCTCGATGAAGTCACGGAAGCTCTGGTCGAAGAACTGGACATTGGTCGCGCCGGTCTCGGCCGCCAGCGAACGGGCGTTGAGGATGTGGGCCGGATTGAAGTCGGTGGCGAAGACCTGCAGGTGCGGGTTGGCTGCGGCGATCAGATTGGCCGAGAAGCCCTGGCCGCAGCCGAGCTCGCAATAGGTCATGGGCGCGCTGGCGGCGGGGCCGCGCACGCCCTTGGCCAGGGCGATCTGGCACTGCAGCGCCGGGGTCAGCTCGCGGTAGAATCCGTGGGTGTAGCCGACATCGGCGACGTAACCGGACGTCCAGGACGACATGCAGAGCCCCCAACCGTAATGGGCGGCCGCCGCCCGATCGACGTCTTAGCTCGCCCCGGGCCGACGGGCCAGCGACAGCGGCGGGGATGAGCGCATCGGCCGCAAAGGCCGCCGGCTCGCGGCCTTGGATCGCCGCCTAGGCGACCTGGGACTCGGGCCTGGACGCCTCGGCGAGGGCGCGGATCGAACTCACCGCCGCGCGCCTGAGATTGGGCGAGGCGATGCGGAGGTAGCTGAACACCAGGTCCTGGACGTCGGGCGCCGAAACCACGGCGGCGAGGTCGGGAGGATTGGCGGAAGCGGGGACGGGGGAAGAGGACGGTTCGATCTGGGACATATTCACTGACCTCACGCAGGACCGCCGCTGCGCTGCAACCCCGGCGCCACGTCGCCGACCGCGCGAGGCACGGCTACATCAAGGCGCGGCGGGCCTATTTCGAAGCGCGGACCCTGGACGCTCCGCCCCCGCGGCGATCGACGGAGCTGGCCTCCGCGGCCGGGACGCGCGACTAGGCCGGCGCCGCCTCCAGGGCCTCGAGGATGCGGCGGACCAGCTGGTCGGGCTGGTAGGGCTTGGCCAGCAGCGGCGGCGGGTCGTCGCCGAGGTCGAGCCCGGCCTCGGCGTAGCCCGAGGTCAGCAGCACCTTCAGCCCGGGCCTGAGGCGCCGCGCCCGGCGCGCCAGCTCCACCCCGCTCATGCCGCCCGGCATGGCGACGTCGGCGAACAGCAGGTCCACCTCGAGGCC